>NZ_JACCQA010000019.1:0-148435 GCF_015712215.1 Burkholderia sp. 9779_493 | reverse complement strand
GTGGGCGGGAGGGGGGCGCGTACCGATGGAGAGCGTTAGCGGCGGAGGATTAATTTGTAGTTTTTGCGCATAAACATACGACAACATATCTCTAAAGGCGCGCTCGACAATGTGAGTGTGCGCACACATATGCCGCATATATTCAATAAAAACAGGGTAAACGACAAATACGTCCCTTGCGCTAATCGCGTCTAGACTGCGCAATGTAGTACGACGACGTATAAATTGTGATCCGCTACCCGGCGCATCGATACCCATTACCCTGAAGGAGTGCCCATGGCCGCTCATCGCCGCCGTCCGTCTTCATCCGTCCGATCGTCCGCGTCGAAACGGGTATCGCGCCGCGCCTTCATCAGCTGGACCGGTGCACTCGCCGGCGGTGCGATGCTCGGCGGACCGTTGGCGACCACCCGGGCGCTGGCGGCAGGCACGACGCCCGGTGCGTCGGCGGTCGATCTCGTGTGGGCCGAGCACGGCGCGGCGGCGCGCATCGCCGCGTCGCTCGCGCACATATCGCGGCTCGCGCGGCACGGCCGCGACTTCGACGTGACGCACTACGGCGCGCGCCCGTGCGCGACGGTCGCGCAGACGTCGCCGTACCCGGCGGCGAAATCGCCGGTCAGCCCCGGTTCCGACCTGACGACCGCGCCCGGCGCCTTCGATTCGCGCCCGGCGTTTCTCGCGGCGATCGACGCGTGCCGGCGCGAAGGTGGCGGCCGGGTCGTCGTGCCGTCCGGCAACTGGTACTGCGCGGGGCCGATCGTGCTGCAGAGCAACGTCACGTTCCACCTGAGCGCGAACTGCACGATCTACTTCAGCCCGAACCCGGCCGACTACGCGAAGGACGGCCCGGTCGATTGCGGCGCGAACGGCCGGCTGTACTACAGCCGCTGGCAGGCGAACGATTGCCTGAACTACGGCGCACCCGTCTATGCCCGCAACGCGACGAACATCGCGTTGACCGGCGAGGGCCCGACGTCGGTACTCAACGGACAGGCGATGACGCCGTTCTCCGGCAGCGGCGCGAACAGCGTCTGCTGGTGGACCTACAAGGGCTCGTCGGGCGCCTACGGCGCGGGTGCGACGGTGCCGGCGCAGAACACCGCGAATCCGAACAACGTCGACCTGCGGATCGTCGCGCCCGCGATTCCCGACGCGCTCTATGCGCTGCTCACATCGCCCGTCACGCCGTGGCAGCAGGACCAGAACTACCTGCCCGCGCTGTCCGAGGCCGGCGTGCCGGTCGAGAAGCGCATCTTCGGCCTCGGTCACTACCTGCGGCCGTGCATGGTCGAATTCATCGGCTGCACCAACGTGCTGATGGCGAACTACCAGACGCAGAACACGCCGTTCTGGCAGCACCATCCGACCGCGAGCCGCAACGTCGTGATCCGCGGCGTGACGACCAACAGCATCGGCCCGAACAACGACGGCTTCGATCCGGACGCATGCACCGACGTGCTGTGCGAGGACTGCACGTTCAACACCGGCGACGACTGCATCGCGATCAAGTCGGGCAAGGACCGCGACACCGAATACGGGCCCGCGAAGCGGCACCTGATCCGCAACTGCACGATGAACAGCGGGCACGGCGGGATCACGCTCGGCAGCGAGATGGGCGGCGGCGTCGAGCAGATCTATGCGTCCAACCTGTCGATGCTGAACGCGAACTGGCAGACCAATCCGCTGAACATCGCGATCCGCGTGAAGACCAACATGAACCGCGGCGGCTACGTGAAGGATTTCCACGTGAAGGGCGTCACGCTGCCGAACGGCTTGACGCTGAAGGGCGGCGGCTACGGCAGTGCGCTGCTCGCCGGCAGCCCGATCAACGCGAGCGTGCCGCTCGGCGTCGTCACGCCGTCGGCCGGCAATCCGTCGGCCGCGCAGGGCGGCATCGTCACGTTCGACTGCGACTACCAGCCGGCGAACGATGCGGTGCGCACGCGGGCGCCGGTCGTGCAGAACGTGACGATCTCCGACGTGAAGGCGAGCAACGTGACGCTGAATGGCGTGACCGCGTCGTGCTTCCAGGCGATCGTCGCGCAGGGGCCGGTCGCGTTCGACTACAACGGCACGCCGCCGACGCCGGCCGTGCAGCCGATCTCCGGCGTGACGATCAGCAACTGCGATTTCGGCACGCCGGTGGCGTCAGGCACGCCGACGGTCACGTCGCCAGGGCCGGTCTATGCGTTCAACGTAAGCGCGATGACGTTGGCGAACGTGACAATCGCCGGACAGATCGTCAACACGACGATCACCGACAAGCGGTGAGATAGAGGAGATAAAACACGCGACGACCTTCGCGTGCGGCGCGGCCGGTGGTGCCCGCACGCGAACGCGAATGCGTTACGCCAGCGTCTTGATCATGTAGTGCTCGTCGTAGAAGCGGCCATCGACGAACATCGAGCGCGGCTCCGTGCCGAACCGCACGAACCCCTGCGACGCATACAGCCGCTCCGCGGCGTGGTTGACCTCGTTCACGCACAGCATCAGCTGGCGGCATCCCCACGCGTGCGCCGCATGCGCGGTTGCGCTGTCGAGCAGCGCCTGCGCGATGCGTTGCCCGCGATAGGCGGCGTCGACGTACACGCCCCAGATCGTCGCCTTGTGTGCGATCTTCGTGCGCGCATCGCGGCGTACGCCGGTGATGCCGACGAGCGTGTCGCCGTCGAACGCGCCGAATACGGCCTGGACCTGCGTCGGCGTGAGGCGCTTCGCGAATTCGTCGACCGGCACCTGCGATTCTTCGTCGAGCGTCGGCAGGAAGGACGTGGGCGCGGTATCGACCGCACGCAGGCGGACGGCGCGGAAACAGGCGGCATCGGCCGCGTCGAGCAGGCGGATCGTGATCGTCATCGGCAGCGTTCCGGTTGAGGGGCGTGCAGGCCGGCGCGCCGCTGTGGCCGCCGGATGCATCGCGTCTATCCTAATAGGAATCCGGCTGCCGCGCGATCGACGCGCGTCGCGCTCGGGGCCGAGCGCGTGTGACTTCGACGTCGCGCCGCATGCGGGGCCGACGTCGCGGGTTCGACCGGCGCGCGCGATCCGCTCACGCGCACGCCGGCGGCATCAGTAGCGCGACAGCTGATTGCCGTTGATCTGCACGCGGTCGCCCGGACGCAGGTTGCCCGGCGACTGCACGTCGAACGAGCGCATCGAGCCGTCGCTGACCTGCACGTCGATCCGGTAGCTGCTCGGGCCCTGCGCGGCGCCCATCTGCTGGCCGATCTGGTTGCCCGCCACCGCACCGCCGAGCGCGCCGATCACGGTCGCCGCATCGCGGCCGTGGCCGCGGCCGAACTGGTTGCCCACCAGGCCGCCGACCAGCGCCCCGACGACGGTGCCGGCCACGCCCGACGGGCCGACCGAGCCGTTGACCGGCTGGATGTTCGACACGGTGCCGTACTGCGTGCCGTACGGGTTCGCGTATTGCTGTTGCTGATTGCCGTACTGGTCATACGGCTGCGAGCCGTATTGCGACGGGTTGCCGTATTGGTCGTACGGTTGCGGCACCTGGTTCGGATACGCCGGTTGCTGCTGCACGTAGCCCGGTTGCGAATACGCGGGCTGCGCATAGCCGGGCGTCGCGTATTGCTGCTGTTGCGGATAGCCCGGCTGCGCGCCGTAGTAGCCCGGCGCGACGCAGGCGGTGAGCGGAAGCGCCGCCACGGCGACGAGCGAGGCGAACAGAACGGTCTTCGTGGAAGGCATGCGCATCATGATGTTTCCTGCATCGGCAACGTGTCCGCCGATGGATTCCCGTCACGGGTGGCGAACTCGGCGTGAGTATAAGGAATGGCCGGATGCGCGTCCGGTGCGGCCGGGTAACAACGTGTAAAGTCTGTTGCCGCGTAAATCGCCGCTGGGGCGGGCGTCGAAGCCCGCTGGTGGCGATGGCGCGACGCGGTTTCCGGGCGCCGTGTGCCGACGATGCGCGACCGCCGACAGGCCGGCCGTTTCCACGGTGATCGCACCCGCCGTCGCGGCCGGCCCGGCGGACCTCCGCGCCGCACATCGCGAAATCGAATGCGCGGCATCGCGACATTTAATTGGCCTCGCGCAGCGTCGTCCGATATCGTGGCCGGATTCCCTGCCAACGGTCGCGCCGCGCCGGTCGCGGTTCCCTCCCCTGTCCGCGCCGGGCCGCGTCGCGACCGCCCCACATTCCAAGCCATGACCGAACGATTCTTCATCAACGCCGTCGACGCCGGCGGCCAGCCCGTCAATCTCGTCGTCCGTGACGGCCGCTTTGCCGCGATCGGCGCCGATTGCGCGGCCGCGCCGGGCGCGCAGACGATCGACCTCGACGGTCGCGTCGTGCTGCCCGGTTTCGTCGACGGCCACATCCATCTCGACAAGAGCTTCGTCGGCGATCGCTGGGTGCCGCATGAACCGGCCGGCTCGCTGCGCGAGCGGCTCGCGGTCGAGAAGCGCCGGCTCGCGGCCGCGCCGCCGATCGTCGAGCGTGCGAACGCGCTGATCGCGCAGGCCGCCGCGTTCGGCACGATCGCGATGCGCAGCCACGTCGACGTCGATGCGACGACGGGCCTGTCGAACCTGCAGGCCGTGATGGCCGCGCGCGAACAATGGCGTGGCATCGTCGACATCGAACTGGTCGCGTTTCCGCAGGCCGGCGTGATCACGTGCCCGGGCACCGCCGAGATCCTCGATGCAGCCGTGCGCGAAGGCGCGGACGTGGTCGGCGGGATCGACCCGACGACGCTCGACGGCGACGCGGACGGCCAGCTCGACATCGTGTTCGGCATCGCCGAGAAGCGCGGCGCGAAAATCGACATCCACCTGCACGAGCCGGGCGAGACAGGCATCGCGCAACTGCTGCGGATCGCGGCGCGCACGCGCGCGGCCGGGCTCGGCGGGCGCGTGAACGTGAGCCACGCGTACGCGCTGGGCCAAGTGAGCGACGACGACGTGCAGCGCACCGCGGCGGCCTTGGCCGACGCCGGGGTATCGATCCTGACGAATGCGCCGGGCGACTGCGCGTTTCCGCCGGTGCAACGGCTGCGCGACGCGGGCGTGCACGTGTTCGCGGGCAACGACAACATTCGCGACGCATGGTGGCCGTACGGCAACGGCGACATGCTGCAGCGCGCGATGATGGTCGGCTACCGGTCGGGCTTCTACACCGACGAAGCGCTCGGCATCGCACTCGACATGGCGACGCACGCCGGCGCGCGCGCGATCGGTAAGGAAAACTATGGAATCGCGGTCGGCTGCGACGCGAGCTTCGTCGCGGTGCGCGCGCCGAATGCGGCGGCGGCCGTCGCGGGCGTGCCGGCCGAACGCTGGGTATTCCGCCGCGGCGAAAGCGATACGGGCGCGCCGTTCGCCCCGTCGCTGCGCTTCACGCGCTGATCCACCCGACCGACGGCACGGCGCGCGCCGCGCGCGCCTTGCACTGACCGACCGCACCGGAACCAACATGACGACCCTGCTGATTCGCAATGTCCGCACGAGCGCCGACGCCGCGCTCGATATCCTGATCGAAGACGATCGCATCGCGCGCGTCGGCCCGTCGCTCGATGCGCCGGCCGGCTGCGCGATCGAGGATGGCGGGCTCGCGTTGGCGCTGCCTGGCCTCGTCGAAGGCCACACGCACCTCGACAAGACTCACTGGGGGATGCCGTGGTATCGCAACCAGGTCGGGCCGCGCCTCGTCGATCGCATCGAGAACGAACGCCACTATCGCGCGACGAGCGGCCATGACGCGGGCACCGCGTCGCTCGCGCTGGCGCGTGCGTTCCTCGCGGCCGGCACGACGCGCATCCGCACGCACGTCGACGTCGATACCGAAGCCGGGCTGCGTCATCTGCACGGCGTGCTCGCGACGCGCGAGACGCTGCGCGGGCAGGTCGAGATCCAGATCGTTGCGTTTCCGCAATCGGGCGTGCTCAAGCGGCCGGGCACCGATGCGCTGCTGTCCGACGCGCTCGGCGCCGGCGCCGACCTGCTCGGCGGGCTCGACCCGTGTGCGATCGAAGGCGATCCGGTCGAGGCGGTGGACGTGCTGTTCGCGATCGCCGATCGCCACGGGTGCGGGCTCGATATCCATCTGCACGAGCGCGGGTCGATGGGCGCGTATTCGCTCGACCTGATCCTGCAGCGCACGGCCGCGCACGGCATGCAGGGGAAGGTCACGATCAGCCATGGTTTCTGTCTCGGCGACATCGCCGAACGCGAGCGCGATGCGCTGCTCGCGCGGATGGCCGGGCTCGGCGTCGCGATCGTCACGACCGCGCCGGCGGCGGTGCCGGTGCCGCCGGTGGCCGCGTGCCGCGCGGCGGGCGTGATCGTGATCGGCGGCAACGACGGCGTGCGCGACACGTGGACGCCGTACGGTTCGCCCGACATGCTCGAACGCGCGATGCTGATCGGCATGCGCAACGATTTCCGCCGCGACGATGCGCTCGAAGTCGCGCTCGACTGCGTGACGCACGGCGCGGCGCGCGGCTGCGGTTTCGCGGATTACGGGTTGCAGCCGGGCAGCCGCGCGGACGTCGTGCTCGTCGATGCGCTGACGTTCGCCGAGGCCGTCGTCGCGCGGCCGGTGCGGCGCCTCGTCGTATCGTCCGGGAAGATCGTCGCGCGCGACGGCGCGCTGGTCTGAGTGCCACGTCGCCCCGGTATGATCCGGTTTTCAGCCGGATTTCCGGGGAGACGACGATGCGACGCATGACCGCGGCACGGGCCGCACGAGGGATGGCGGCAGCCCTGTTCGCCGTGACGGCCGCGCAGGCGGTGGCGGCCGGTCCGGCCGACGCGCAACAGGAAGCCAACCGGCGCACGGTGCTGGCGTTCTACGAGAAAGGGCTGAACGAGAAGGATGCGGACGCCGCGCTCGCATATGTCGGCGATCGCTACGTGCAGCACAACCCGAACGCGGCCGACGGGCGCGACGGCTTCCGGAAGTTCGTCGCGTTCCTGCGCGACAAATATCCGCAGTCGCACAGCGAGATCAAGCGCTCGTTCGTCGACGGCGACTACGTGATCCTGCACGTGCACGCGGTGCGCGAACCGGGCACGCGCGGCAGCGCGATCATGGACGTCTTCCGGCTCGAACACGGCAAGATCGTCGAGCACTGGGACGTCAACCAGCCGGTGCCCGAGCAGGCCGCGAACGGCAACACGATGTTCTGATTGTTCTGACGCGTGTGGTGCGCGGCGCCCTTGTGCGCCGCTGCCGTTGGCATTCCGCTGCGCTTACCGCCCTTCGAGTTCCAGCATCGCCGCGAGCGCTTTCGTCAGCTCGCTGACCATCGGGTCGGCCGTCGGCCGGTGCAGGATCGCGATGTCCATGTGCTCGATCGGTGCGAAGCCCTGCTTCGCGGTCAGCACCACATGCTCGTCCGTCACCACGCGCGCGGGCAGCACGCTGATGCCGAGCCCGTCCGCGACGGCCGCCTGGATGCCGCTCAGGCTCGACGTCGTGAAGCTGATCCGCCAGCGGCGGCCGCGCTCCTCGATCGCCTTGATCATGTCGTCGCGATAGAGCCCGCGCGGCGGGAACACGACGATCGGCACCGGATCGAGATCGATCGACGGATGCTTCGCGCTGTCGATCCAGCGCAGCTTCTCCGGCCAGCGCACGACGGCCTCGCGACTGTCGCGCCGCTGCTTGATCAGCACGAGGTCGAGTTCGCCGCGATCGTACGCGGCGCTGATGTCGCGGCTCAACCCGCACGTCACTTCGAGCTTGACCTGCGGGTGCTCGCGCTTGAATGCCGCGAGCGCGTGCGTCGTGCGGCCCGCCGCGAAATCGTCGGGCACGCCGAGCCGGATCGTCAGCGCGACCGTCGCGCCCGACAGCGCCTCCAGCATCTCGTCGTTCAGCGCGAGCATGCGCCGCGCATAGCTGAGCACCGTCACGCCCGCGTCGGTCGGCCGCACGTCGCGCGTGCCGCGGTCGAGCAGCCGGTGACCGGCGATTTCCTCGAGCCGGCGCACCTTCTGGCTGACCGTCGACTGCGTCGAATGCAGGCGCGCGGATGCCGTCGTGAAGCTGCCGCAGTCGGCGACCATCACGAGCGCGCGCAGCAGGTCGATGTCGAACAGGGGTCTATTCATTTCTGCACTTCTGTGGAATCGCGCATTTCATTTTCAAATGCGTGCGGCGACTTTTAACATGGCCGGGCGCCGTGGGCAATCGCGGTTTCGCCGGATTTGGGGGCGGTGTTTTGCGGGGTTTGAAGGCGCCTGGCGCATATTCAACGAGCAGTATAGGGTGCGTTGCGGGAACGGCGGGAACCGCATTCGGAAAGCGCTACGCTGATTGCCTGCATAGACATCGCCGTTCGGCGAATATCCGAGGAAATACGCTCCGTGGCGAATGCGCGTCACATAGGGTAAACGCTCGAAATTCCCGGCTGGATGGCGGTAAATCAAGCGCTGTGCCGGCCTTCGGGTTCGCGGCCGCCTCTGCCCCTTTCTATTCTTGATTCCCCCGCTTGCGCTCAAAAATCAAGCAGTCTAGACTGCATCGCAATTTCACCGAAGTCCCTCGTCTTTCGCACCCCGCGCCGGCCTCCCGTCGCGACGCTTCCACCGTACGCCGGCATCCCCCGCCGCGTCGAGACTCACAAGGACCCGCCATGAACCGCACCGCAAAGCGCCTCGTCACCGCGCTGGCGTTCGCGCCGCTCGCGTCGTTCGCGCAGGACACGTCGACGATCCGCTGGGGTATCGACCCCACGTATCCGCCGTTCGAGGCGAAGCAGCCCGACGGCTCGCTCGCCGGCTTCGACATCGACCTGCGCAATGCGATCTGCGAGCAACTGCATGCGAAGTGCGTGTGGGTCGAGCAGGGCTTCGACGGGATGATCCCGGCGCTGCGCGCACGCAAGTTCGACGTCATCATGTCCGCGATGACGGCCACCGACGAGCGGCTCAAGCAGATCGACTTCTCGAACAAGCTGTATGCGTCGCCGGGCGCGCTCGTCGCGCCGGTCGGCTCGAAGCTGCTGCCGACCGCCGCGTCGCTCGCCGGCAAGCGCATCGGGATCGACCAGGGCACGACGCAGGAGGCGTACGCGAAGGCCGAATGGGCGACCAGGGGTGTGACGATCGTTTCGTACCAGAACCAGGACCAGGTGTATCAGGATCTCGTCAACGGCCGCCTCGACGCGACCTTCCAGGACAAGACGCAGGCCGGCTACTCGTTCCTGAAGACGCCGCGCGGCAAGGGCTACGCGTTCGCGGGGCCGGACGTGACCGACGCGCGGATCACCGGCTACGGCGTCGCGATGGGCATCCGCAAGGGCGACGCCGACATGAAGAAGCGGCTGAACGACGCGATCGTCGCGATTCGCGCGAACGGCACCTATCAGAAGATCGCCGCGAAATACTTCGACTTCGACATCTACGGCGCGAAGCAGCAACTGACTTCGGCACCGTGACCCCGTGACTCATTCGATCGACAGGCACACCATGACGAGTATCCAGGAGCGCGTCGCGCAAGCCGTGACGCCCGAACTGATCGCCGCGTTCCGAGAGGAAGGCGCGGTCTGCATCAAGGGCATTTTTTCGCCTGACGAAGTGGCCGCGCTGCGGGCCGGCATCGACGCGAACCTCGCGCAGCCGAGCGAACGCGCGAAAGTCGCGAGCCGGCCCGACGATCCCGGCTGGTTCTTCGAGGATTTCTGCAACTGGCAGCACAACGACGCGTATCGCGATTTCATCGTGCGCTCGCCGGCGCCGTCGGTCGCCGCCGCGCTGATGGGCACCGACCACGTGCGGCTGCATCACGACCACCTGCTCGTGAAGGAGCCCGGCACGCGGCAGCGCACGCCGTGGCATCAGGACCAGCCGTACTACAACATCGAAGGCGACGACAACGTCAGCATGTGGATTCCGGTCGATCCGGTGCCGCTCGAATCGACGCTGGAATTCGTCGCGGGCTCGCATCGCGGGCCATGGCTGATGCCGCGCACGTTCATGGACAAGGAGGCGAAGTGGTTTCCGGAAGGCAGCCTCGCCGACCTGCCCGACATCGAAGCCGACCGCGCGGCGTTCCCGATTCGCCACTGGGCGCTCGAACCCGGCGACATGGTGTGCTTCCGGATGCTGACGCTGCATGCGTCGGGCGGCACGCAGAACCGCCGGCGCGCGTTCTCGATCCGCTTCGTCGGCGACGATGTCCGCCACGCGCCGCGCCGCTGGAAAACCTCGCCCGATTTCCCCGGGCTCGCGGCGCAACTGGCCGACGGCGCGCCGCTCGACCACCCGCTGTTCCCGGTCGTGTGGTCGCGCGACGCAGGGCAGGTCGGCGCGATCTGACCTGCTGTCACCCACACGGCGGCCGTTTCATGACGAAACGGCTGCCGTGCGTTCGGGGGCGTGCGTGCGCCGAAGGATCAGGTCGGGTGGCGCCCCGCGCCCGGCTTGAAGCGCGAGCCGAGCCGGTAGCGGTTGCCCGGATGCAGGAAGTGCACGAACGTGACGGGCAGCCCGTCCGTCCACGTGCGCCGCGTGAGCGTGAGGCACGGCTCGTCGGCGCGCATGTCGAGCAGCCGCGCCTGCTCGCCGGTGGGCAGCGACGCATCGACGACGTGCTCGATTTCCAGTTCGTAGTGCGACACGTTGTTGTACAGGTACTCGGACGGCGGCTCAGCCTCGAAATCCTGGTCGATGAAGCCGGGCGCGGCGGCCGGGTTCACGTAGCGGTCCTCGAGCTGGATCGGGCGGCCGTTTTCCTCGTGCACGCACACCACGTGAAAGACCGGCGTGTTGACCGGCAGGCCGAACGCGGCGGCGACGTCGAACGACGCGGGTTCGCTCGACCGACTCAGCACGCGGCAGCGATATTCGTGCCCGCGTGCGCGGATTTCGTCGCGGATGTGCGCGATCATCAGCAGGTTCGACTGCGGCTTCACCTCGGCGACGAAGGTGCCGACGCCCGCGATGCGCTTCAGCACGCCTTCCTCGGTCAGCTCGCGCAGCGCGCGGTTGACCGTCATGCGCGCGACGCCGAACTGCGCGGCGAGGTCGAGCTCGGACGGGATGCGGTCGCCGGGGCGCCAGTCGCCCGACTCGACGTTCTGGCGAACGAGCGTCTTGATCTGCTGGAACGGTGCGGTGGCCTTGGTGACCATCGGAAGATCCTTGCGCGAAGAAGTGACGAGGCTAGTCGTCGTGGCTGACGATGACCAGGATCTCCGCCTGCGCGGTGCCGAGGCTGCGCGTGCGGTGCGGGATGAGTGCGTTGAAATAGACTGAATCGCCAGCCCTGAGTTGCACCGTCTCGTTCGGAAATTCGATTTCGACGCGCCCCTTGTGCACGAACAGGAATTCCTCGCCTTCGTGCTCGCGGAACGTCGACGCGACGAATTCGTGCGGCGGATGCACGACGAACGGCAGCATCTTCTTCGGCGCGACGCCGGCCGCGATGCTCTCGAAACGGTGCGCGTGGCGGTCGGCCGCCGCGCCCATCGCGGTGCGCTCGCCGGCGCGCGTGACCGTGATCAGCTCGCGATTGCGGCTTTCCGAGAACAGTTGCTCGACGTCGACGTTCAGCGCCTTCGACAGCTTCAGCGCGACCGCGATCGACGGCACGCTCAGGCCGCGCTCGACCTTCGACAGGTAGCTCTTGGTGAGGCCCGTCTCGTCGGCCAGCACGTCGAGCGTCCAGCCCTTCTGTTTTCTGAGCAGCTTCAGGCGAATCGTCATGGGGCGCCAGGTGTCCTTCGAAAAACCGATTGTAACGCATGACACAAAGTGTCATTAGGTGTATCGTGTGTCACGTGTGACCGGGGAAACGGCCGCGGACGGCGTGGCAGGCCCGGTTCATTCAGGAGGCGAACATGGCGGAAACGCTGAATTTGACGAAGGAAGCGCTGGTCGCGCTGGCGGAACGGCGTCTGGACAACGCGGTGGGCGACAGCGGCTGGTCCGCGCGGCAAAAGCTCGCGCTGACGTGCCGGATCTTGTTCGACGCCGGCCACGACTCGGGCCTGGCCGGGCAGATCACCTGCCGCGCGGATGCGGCCGGCACGTACTACACGCAGCGGCTCGGGCTCGGCTTCGACGAGATCTCGGCCGCGAACCTGCTGCGCGTCAACGAGGATCTCGACGTCGTCGATGGCGAAGGCATTCCGAACCCGGCCAACCGGTTCCATACGTGGATCTATCGCGAGCGCCCGGACGTGAACTGCATCATCCATACGCACCCGGCGCATGTCGCGGCGCTGTCGATGCTCGAGCAGCCGCTCGTCGTGTCGCACATGGACGCCTGCCCGCTGTACGACGACTGCGCGTTCCTGAAGGACTGGCCGGGCGTGCCGGTCGGCAACGAGGAGGGCGAGATCATCTCGAAGGCGCTCGGCGACAAGCGCGCGATCCTGCTGTCGCATCACGGGCAGCTCGTGGTCGGCAAGACGATCGAGGAGGCATGCATCCTCGCGCTGCTGATCGAACGCGCGGCAAAACTGCAACTGCTCGCGATGTCGGCCGGCGAGATCAAGCCGGTGCCGCCCGCCCTGGCGCGTGAAGCGCACGACTGGATCTCGAAGCCGAAGCGCGATGCGGTGACGTTCGACTACTACGCGCGCCGCGCATTGCGTACGCATCAGGATTGCGTCGCGTGAATCGGCGCATCGTTACCACTTCGCCAGACAATCATTGAGGAATGCATATCGTGTCCATCCTGCTGAAAGGCATCATTGCCTACCCGGTCACGCCATTCTCCGCCGACGGCGGCGTCGACCTGACCGCGCTCGATGCGTTGATCGAACGCCTGGTCGCCGACGGCGTTCATGCGATCGCGCCGTTGGGCAGCACCGGCGAAAGCGCCTACCTGTCCGATGCCGAATGGGAGGCCGTCGCCACCGCGTCGATTCGCGCGGTGCGCCGGCGCGTGCCGACCGTCGTCGGAATCTCCGATCTCACGACGGCGGGCGCGGTGCGCCGCGCCCGCTTCGCCGAGCAGGCCGGCGCCGATGCGGTGATGGTGCTGCCGGTGTCGTACTGGAAGCTCGGCAACGACGAGATCGTCGCGCACTATCGTGCGATCGGCGACGCGATCGGCATCCCGATCATGCTGTACAACAACCCGGCGACGAGCGGCGTCGACATGTCGCCCGAGCTGATCGCGACGATCTGCCGGACCGTCGACAACGTGACGATGGTCAAGGAGAGCACCGGCGACATCGGCCGGATGCACCGGCTCGCGCAATTGAGCGACGGGACGATCCCGTTCTACAACGGCAGCAATCCGATGGCGCTCGCCGCGCTGGCCGCGGGCGCGGCAGGATGGTGCACGGCCGCGCCGAATCTCAACGCCGCGTTGCCGCTCGCGTTGTTCGACGCGATGCGCACGGGCGACCTCGTGCGCGCCCGATCGGTTTTTCACGCGCAGTTGCCGTTGCTGCAGTTCATCGTCAACGGCGGGTTGCCGGTGACCGTGAAAGCCGGGCTGAGGCTGCGCGGCTTCGACGCCGGCGAACCGAGGCGGCCGCTGCTGCCGCTCGGCGAGGCACGCACGCGCGAACTCGAGCGCCTGCTCGCGGCGCTGCCGGACGGTGTGGCGGCATGAGCGGCGACGCGCGGCCGGCGATCGCGGCGGCCATCGGCGCGGTGCGGATCGGCGCGAGCCGGCCGCTCGCCGGTACGCCGCACGCGAGCGCGATCGACAAGCAGCCGGTGGATGCGCGCCTGTGGCTGGGCGCGCTCGGGTTTGCCGGCGACGAGCAGGCCGATGCGCGGCATCACGGCGGCCCCGACAAGGCCGTTCACCACTACGCGCACGATCACTATGCGTGGTGGGCCGACCAGATCGGCGCGCGCGACGTGCTCGCCCGGCCGGGCGCGTTCGGCGAGAACCTGTCGACGCGCGGCATCACCGAGCACGACGTGTGTCTCGGCGACGTGTTCAAGCTGGGCGGCGCGGTGCTCCAGGTCTCGCAGTCGCGGCAGCCATGCTGGAAGCTCAACGCACGCTTCGACCATCCGCGGATGGCGGCGCTCGTGCAGCACAGCGGCCGGACCGGCTGGTACTACCGCGTGCTGCAGGAAGGCTGGGTGGCGGCGGGCGATGTGCTGGCGCTGCACGAGCGCCGCTACCCGCAGTGGCCGCTGTCGACGGTGCTCGACGTGCTGTATCGCCGCATGCTCGACATGGCCGCGCTCGATGCGCTGTGCGACGTGCCGCTGCTGCCGCCCGGCTGGCGCGCGATGCTGGAAAAACGCCGGACGGCGCGGCAGGTCGAGGACTGGACGAAGCGGCTCGAAGGATGACGGGCCGCGTCCGACGCCTACTGCGTCGGCAGGTTGCGCACGTCGGCCGTCGGCTCGGTACCGAATGCGTCGCTCAGCGCATAGCCGATCAGTTGCCGGGCGGTCGCCTCGGGCGTCGCGAGCGCGCCGCTCGATTTCAACTGGTCGAATTTCTCGCGCATCGGGAAATTGTCTTCGTCGGTCGCGCGGATCGTGGCCTGCATGCCCGTATCGACGACGCCCGGCGCCACGCTGCAGATGCGCAGCCCGCCGTTCGCGTCGAGCGCGACCGCGCGCGCATGGTGATCGAGCGCGGCCTTGGTCGCGCAGTAGATGCTCCAGCCCGCATACGCGTTGCGAGCCGCGCCGCTCGACAGGTGCACGATCCGGCATTCGGTCGCGGCCGATACGGCCTGCGCGAGCGCCGCCGACAGCATCAGCGGCGCGGCGACGTTCAGGCCGACTGCGCGGGCGACGATCGCCGGGTCCTGCGTGGCGAGCGGGCCGATCGGATCGACGATGCCCGCGTTGTTGAACAGCAGCACGAGCGACGCGCCGTCGACGAAGCGGCGCAGCGTGTCGCCGGCCAGCCAGCTCGCGATCGTCTTCGAGTCGGACAGATCGAGTTCGACCTCGGTCAAGCGCTCGCCGGCCCGTGACGCGAGCGACGGATGACGGCTACGCGATACGCCGAGCACGGCGATGCCTTCCTGCAGCAGTTGTTCGGCGAGCGCCGCGCCGACGCCGCGGGTGTGTCCGGTGACGATGGCGCGCACGGGTGCGGAAGAAGATGCAGTCATGGTGGTGAACCGGTGAGGGGGTGAACGGGTTTGACGAGCGGCGCAGGCACGGCGGCAGCGCATTCAACGCGGGTGCTGCGTGGTATCGACGTGTGAAGGCGGTCGTGTGCGGCGCCGCTGATATCGGGATGAACGTCTATCGTAGCGCCGGCATGCGCATCGCGCAAACGCCCGGCGCGCGCGAAGGATGAAGCTGCGGTGCCGCGCACGCGCATCGCCGCGCTGCGCCGCACGCTATCGCGCGCGCCGCTACGTCCGACGAAAGCCCGCTGCGGCAAGTCCGCACGCTGCTGCGCCAAGGGCGCCGGGCCGAGCGTCGCGAGCTATCATATGGCTCGCCCGTGCGCGATGCCGGACGGGCCGCGACCGTTTCCCTTCACCTGCTGCACGCTGCGATGTCACTCATGAACACCACGCCGGATACGCCCACGCCCCGCGCCCTTCGCGAACTCACGCCCCTCGAGGCCCGCATTCTCGGCGTGCTCGTCGAGAAACAGCACACGGTGCCGGATACCTACCCGCTGTCGCTGAACGCGCTGACCGCGGGCTGCAACCAGAAAACCGCGCGCGCGCCTGTGATGAACGTGAGCGAGGACGAAGTGACGACCGCGCTCGACGGCCTGAAGCACCTGAGCCTCGTGATGGAGGGCAGCAGCAGCCGCGTGCCGCGTTTCGAACACAACATGAACCGCGTGCTCGGCATCCCGAGCCAGGCGATCGCGCTGCTGACGATCCTGCTGCTGCGCGGCCCGCAGACGGCCGCCGAGCTGCGCCTGAACAGCGCGCGCCTGCACGGCTTCGCGGATATCTCGTCGGTCGAGGCGTTCCTCGACGAACTCGCGGCGCGTGCGCAGCCGCTCGTCGTCCGGCTGCCGCGTGCACCGGGCGCGCGCGAGAACCGCTGGATGCACCTGATGTGCGGCGAGGTGAACATGGCCGACTTCGCGAGCGCGGATGCGGGCGGCGGCGCGGATTCGGTGCCGCCTTCCGAATTCGAGGCGCTGAAGGCCGAACAGAAGCGCCTTGCGGACGAAGTGACGCGCCTGAATGCGCTGGTTCAACGGATGGCGAGCGAACTCGGCATCGACGTCGACACGCCGGGCGACGCGTCCTGATCGCTTCCTGATGCAGTGCCGGCGGTGCGCGCGCACCGCCGCGTCACTTCAGCTTGACGCCCGGGACGAGGTAGCGCGCGCCGCCCGGTCTCAGGACCGGCTTGAGCGCGGCAAACGGCGCGTCGAGCTGCGGGCCGAGACAGGCACCCATTGCGTGACCGATGCCGGATACGACGAACGACAGCTTGCCCGGTGCATCGAGTTCGAACGCCAGATACTGCGGGAACACGTCGGCGCACGACAGCGAATCGCCGTCGCCGTCCGTCGGCTGGTTGCCCGGTGCGGCTTCGTCGCGCAGCCGCGCAATGAACTTCACCATCGCGGCGCTCGTTGCCGATTCACGGTCGTCGGCCGGCGCGGCCGCATCGATTACGCGATTCCAGTCGAGATACGCACCGCGCAGCAGGTCGAACGTGACCGGATCGTAGTGATTGGCCGGGTGCGCGCCGCCGCAGTACGTGCTGCCGGCTTCCACGATGCCCAGTGCCGCACGCGACAGCCACGTGACCGTCACGCGCTCGTCGTCGTAGCTGCCGAGCGTGCCGGCGGCCGGGCCGTCGTCGGTATAGCGGGTCGACGCGCATTCGAGCGCCGCGAGACTCATTTGCCAGTGCCGCTGTTCGAGCAGATGGTTGACGCGCGCCATCACGGTTGGATCGGGATGACGGCTCAGTCGCGGATACGCGAGCACCGTGCGCGGGTCACGCCACATCCGGTACGCCACCGTGCCGTCGCCAACCTCGGGGCCGACCGGCTGCGCATGCCCGGCGAGCTTCAACGCGGCGTAAGGCGCGTGCTGCATGTCGATGTCCGCGCCGCGGGCGATGCCGCTGCCGACACCGCCCGCCACGAGCGCGGTGACGGCTTCGACCGAGCCGGGCGCAACCGAGTCGGGATCGTATGCCGCCACGCGGCGCAACGCGAAGGTACGTGTCTTGCCTGAACGCGCATCGGTCCATCGGCCGCGATAGCCGTCCTTGTCCCGCGTGCCCTGCCAGGTGGCCGCCCCATGATCGAAATCGGGCTTGTCGCTGTATTCCGGCGCGGAGCGCGCATCGTCCGGCAATTGCGTGCGCACGAGCGGCTCGACGAGTCGCGCGGGCTTGCCGCGCAGCGGAATATCGACGCCGAACTGCGCGTAGAAATAGCGACCCGAGATCGTGCCGTCCGCGGCCGGGCGATCGTCGAGTTCCATCACGACGGTGCCGGCGCCTTGCAGCGTCCCTTCATAGACGGTGCGCGGCGCGGCATTCGCAAAGCCCGCGTGCAGTGCGATCAAGACGCACGCGCTTCGGAAGAACGGGCGCATCAACGGCGATAACCGGGTGGTTTTCATGAGGATGGGGGAACGATGAAGGTGCATATCAACCAACACTGATCCGCGTCGCGCCCGCGTCGACGAGCCGGAACAGCAGATCCTCGACGGCCGTCTCCGGCGCGGAACCGAGATCCGCGTGGATGCGCCAGCCCTGTTCCGTGCGAACCGGTTCCGACAGGTAGTGAACGATGCCGTGCAGCCCGTCCTCGGCCGGCGTGTTCTCGTCGTCCACGTCGAACCACGCGAGGAACCACGTCTTGAACGCATCGTTCGCGGTGCTTTCGTCGAGACCGTCGGCTTCGACCGCGGCCCAGTCCCACACGAACGGCTGGATCGACACGGCCGCCGTTTCCAGTTCGAAGGCGAACGGCTCGAAATCCAGTTGCGTGGCCGAATCGACCATCGCGGGCTGGCCGGCCGCCTCGCCCTCGGTCGCGATGGTGTCGGCGCGGCACGGCAGCGCGAGCGGGCCTTCGGTGGCCAGCGTGCCGTCGGCGCGCCGGTAGGCCGGTTCAACGACGATCGCCGGTTGCGTGGCCGCTTTCGCGAGCAGGTCGGCATAGGGTTGGCGGATGGCGCGGAGCAGTTCGGAGACGGTCATCGTGGCGTGTCGGTTGAGCAGGAAACGATCGGTCACGGGCAAGCGGTGCACGGGGCGGCCGACGTGGCACGACGGGCCGCCTCGCTATCGGACAGCCATGATCGTACGGTACTTCGCTCGAACGCGAACATTCGGCCGAACGGCCGGGGCGCTCGCCTCGCGTGGCAAGCCAGTTTAGACGTTTACCTTCAAACAGTCGAAAACGCATCTCGAACGCATTCGCGTTGTGCTTCAATGAATCAGCTTTGCAGTCCTACCAAATTACAGAATCGGAACAAACCGGATCATTCACTTACAGGAGACAGTCGATGGCACGGAAACGCCGTTGAAGCGGCAATCGAGATGGTCTGCAACACCGCCGAATTTCCTTCGATGCAAGCAGGTTATCCCAGGGGCCTCCACCCATGTCCTCCAGACGTTTCATGATGGCCGCGGCCGCGGTGTCGGCCGCACTGGCCGTCGCCGCACCGCCGGCCGGCGCCGCCGCACCGGCCGTTTCCGATCCGTTCTACACATACACCGGCACCACGCCGCTGGCATCGGTTCCACCGGGCACCGTGGTCAAGACGCGCAACGTCACCTATCACGTGGCCGGCATGCCGACCGCGGTGACCGCGCAGCAGCTGCTGTATCGCACCCACAACGCGCTGAACCAACCGGTCGTCAACGTGACGTCGGTGATCCGCAGCCCGGTCAGCAACGGCCGGGCGATCTCGTACCAGTCGGCCTACGATTCGCTGAACCCGTACGACGAACCGTCGCAGGTGATCGCCGGCGACCGCGACGTGACCAAGGTGATCAACGTCGGCACGTTGCTGTACAGCGCGGAATCGATCCCGCTGGCGACGCTGCTGCTGCTCGGCTACAACGTCATCGTGCCCGATACCGAGGGCCAGACGGCCGATTTCGCGGCCGGCCCCGAATACGGGATGACGACGCTCGATTCGATCCGCGCCGCGCTCAATACGCCGTCGACCGGGCTGAGTCCGTCGAGCAAGGTCGCGATGATCGGCTATTCCGGCGGCGCGATCGCGACCAACTGGGCCGCGCAACTCGCGCCGAGCTATGCGCCCGACGTCAACCGGCAGCTCGTCGGTGCGGCGGAAGGCGGCGTGCTGGTCGATCCGGCGCACAACCTGCGTTACGTCGACGGCAGCATCGTGTGGGGCGGCGTCGCCGCGGCCGCACTGGCCGGGCTGTCGCGTGGCTACGGTTTCGACCTGACGCCGTACCTCAGCGAGACGGGCGTCGCCGTGTTCAAGGACATCCAGAGCCAGTCGCTCGCGTACATCCTGCCGAAGTACACGGGCCTGCGCTGGGGCACGCTGTTCAAGCCGCAATACGCGAACGACATCAACAGCATTCCGGTGTACGTCACCTATGCGAACAAGGTGAATGCGGGGCTGGCCGCGTCGCCGACGATCCCGATGTTCATCGGCCAGGGCACCGCGGGCGCGCTGGACGGCACGTTCGGCAGCCAGGTGGGCGACGGCGTGATGCTCGCGTACGACGTGCGCGCGCTGGCGCAGAAATTCTGCGCCAGCGGCACGGCGGTCACGTACACCGAGTATCCGCTCGAACACGTGGGCGCGATCGTGCCGTGGGTGGCGGGCATGCTGCCGTGGCTCTACGACCGCTTCAACGGCAAAGCCGCGCCGAACAATTGCTGGCTGACGTCGCTGCTGCCGAGCAATTCGCTCGCGCCCGAGACGCTGCACTAGCCGCTGCCGCGCAACGCGGCGAACGGCGGGCGACCCTTTTACGGGTCGCCTTTTTTGTCTCGTTTGACCTCGGTCGCGTGACTGCCGCGGCCGCCGCCCGCACTGCGTCGCCGTACCCCGCTGCCACCTCGTCCGGGTGCCATAATCGAGCCTGCCCATCATTCCAGACAGACGTCCCCCGGAGAATCACCATGCAGAACCTCGACAATCCTTCCCACGATCGCGAGGTAGGCAGCGCCGACGCGACGCAGGACACCACCCGCATCGACGACGTCCGCATCGGCGCCGTGCGTCCGCTGATTTCGCCCGCGCTGCTGCTCGACGAGCTGCCGGTGCCGGCCGCCACGCAGACGCTCGTCGAGGATACGCGCCGCGCGATCGGCGACATCCTGCACGGCCGCGACGACCGGCTGCTGCTCGTCGTCGGCCCGTGCTCGATCCACGATCACGACCAGGCGCTCGATTACGCACGCCGGCTGAAGGTCGCCGCCGACGCGCTGAAGGACGACCTGCTGATCACGATGCGCGTGTACTTCGAGAAGCCGCGTACGACGGTCGGCTGGAAGGGGTACATCAACGATCCGCGCCTCGACGGCAGCTTCCGCATCAACGAAGGGCTGCGCGCCGCGCGGCAACTGCTGCTCGACATCAACGCGCTCGGCCTGCCGGCGTCGACCGAATTCCTCGACCTGCTGAGCCCGCAGTACATCGCCGACCTGATCGCGTGGGGCGCGATCGGCGCGCGCACCACCGAGAGCCAGAGCCATCGCCAGCTCGCGTCGGGGCTGAGCTGCCCGATCGGCTTCAAGAACGGCACCGACGGCGGCGTGCAGGTCGCGTCGGACGCGATCGTCGCCGCGGCCGCGAGCCATGCGTTCATGGGGATGACGAAGATGGGGATGGCCGCGATCTTCGAGACGCGCGGCAACGACGATGCGCACGTGATCCTGCGCGGCGGCAAGAACGGCCCGAACTACGATGCCGAGCATGTCGAGGCGTGCTGCGCGGTGCTGCGCAAGGCCGGCTTGCGCGAGCAGGTGATGGTCGACTGCTCGCATGCGAACTCGAACAAGTCGCACGAGCGGCAGATCGAGGTCGCGCAGGACCTCGCGCGGCAATTGGGGCAGGGCGAGCACCGGATCGTCGGCGTGATGGTGGAAAGCCATCTCGAAGCCGGGCGGCAGGACCTGAAGCCGGGCGTGCCGCTGAAGTACGGCGTGTCGATTACCGATGCGTGCCTGAGCTGGACGCAGACGGAGCCGGTGCTCGATGTGCTGGCGGAGGCGGTGCGGCATCGCAGGGTGTATTCGCGGAATGCGTGATACCGCGTCGCGTCCCGGCGTCCGCCGCGTCATTCGCGGCGCTGCGACGATCGGCGGCGCGTCAGCGACGGCGTCCTGATCGACAGGCCGCGGCGCCTTTATTTTCGCGCCGCGCGCCCCGCTGTTCTGCGTGGTCCTTGATCCTGATCCGGTTTGCCCCACCGGCCACGTCGCACGCCGAACGCACGATCCGCCAATTGCCGCTACCATGAACTCCGTGTTGCACGCTGCGGCCCGGCCATGCCGGTCCGCCACGCACACACGCAATGGCGGCGCGGCCGGCCGCCATGCGACCGACGAAGCGCGGGGCGGCCATCCGCGGGGCGGCCATCTGTGGGGCGTCCATCCGCTGGGTGCGTACCGATCAGCCGTTGCGCCCGCGCCGCTTCGTTCCCGGAATCCACAACAACCGAACCGGAGTGCAACGCATATGAAGTTCTACAAGACCCTCATCGCAGCAACCGTCCTCGCGTCGAGCGTCAGCGCGCATGCGCAGATCGCGGGCGCGCAGCCCATCAGCGTGACCGTCGAGCAATCGCAGGCGCTCCTCGAAGGCTGGAGCGTGAAGAAGAGCGTGCTCGGCAAGACCGTCTACAACGACGAGAACCAGAAAGTCGGCAAGGTGCGTGACCTGATCGTCGCGCCGGACGGCTCGGTGTCGGCCGCGATCGTGTCGGCCGGCGGCTTCCTCGGCGTGGCCGCGCACGACGTCGCGGTGCCGATCGCGTCGCTCGACGTGCGCAACGGCAACATCTATCTGCCGGGCGCGACGAAGGAGGCGCTGAAGGCCACGCCGGCGTTCCAGTACGCGAAGGTGCCGTCGCCGCCGAAGCCGAAGAAGCTCGACGAAAAGCACTGATTTGCCCCTTCGCGCGGCACGCGTCGTACGTCGCGTGCCGCGCGTCCTCGCGACGGTCAGGTTGCGTCGAGCCCGCCGTCGACCGTGATCACCTGCCCCGTCATCCATGCCGCCAGCGGCGACGCGAGCGACACGATCCAGTTCGCGACGTCCGCGGGCTCGCCGCGCCGACCAAGCGGAATGCGCGTGCGCTCCTGCGCCTTGATTGCTTCGATGTCGGGCGCCGACAGCTTCATCCGTTCCGACAGGAAGTCCGTTTCCGTCGGGCCCGCCGCGACGGCGTTCACGCGTACGCCCGCCGATGCGAGCTCGAGCGCCCAGCAGCGCGTCAGATGCTCGAGCGCGGCCTTGCTCGCTGCATAGTGCGACAGCAGCGCCGCAGCCTTGTGTCCGAACGTGCTCGACACGTTGACGATGCTGCCGCGGGCTGCTTTCAGATGCGGCAATGCGGCGGTCGCGAGCATCGACGGTCCGAGCGTATTGACTGAAAAGATCGCGCTGATCGCTTCGAAGGTCGCCGACCCGAGCGGCAGGATTGCACCTGCGCCCGCATTGTTGACCAGCACATCGAGCCGCCCCGCGAGTGCGACCGCTTCGTCGATCGTGCGCGCGGCATCGGCCGGATCGCCGGCGTCCGCGACCACGTAGTCGATACCGGGCGCGCTGCGCGCGGCGGCGGACAGCGCATCTTCGCGGCGGCCCGTGATGACGACGCGCGCACCTTCGCGTGCGAACGCGACGGCCGCTGCCAGCCCGATGCCGGCGCCGCCGCCGGTAATGAGGACCACCTTGTTGTCGAATGACTGCATGACTTTCTCGTGAAGATGATGGGTTGAACGTGCGTGCCGTTTAGCGTTCGTGCGCATCGTCCGTCGGCGCCAGCGCCACCACGTGGCTGATCCCTTCGTGCGCCATCTTCGTATACGGACTGAAACGCTCGGTGTTGCGGACGAGTTCTTCCGCCACCGCGCGTTCGACGCCCGGCAGCCGCACGCGAATGTTCGCGTTCAGCATGAACAGTCCGTCCATCGGATCGCGGCAGAAGTCGATCGATGCGGACACCGAGGCACCGGCGATCGACACCCCCGCCCGTGCGGCCAGCAGGCTCAGCGCGCCATGAAAGCACGCCGCATAGCTGGCGGCGAACAACTGCTCCGGATTGAGGCCGTCGCCGGGGCCGCCGAGCGCGGACGGCAGGCGCAGCTCGACATCGAGCCGCCCGTCGTCGGAACGCGCGACGCCCGATGCGCGGCCGTGCTCCGCCGCGCCGCCCGTGACGGTCACCGTCGTCGAGTACAGCGTCTGCGGTTCTCGTCCGCGATACCGGTCGAGCAGCGAGAGCGGCGGCGGGCGCAGCGGCGTCATGGCGTGCGGGATCCGGCTGTGGCGTTCAGCGCGCGAGCGCGTTCTGCCGGAACCACGCGTCGAAGGTCGTCGCGCCGAGGCGCGCACCGGCTGCCGGCACGAGCGTGTCGTCCTGCAGCACCGCGCCGAAGTAGTCGGCGCTGGCGTCGCGCGTCACCGTGCGCGCGTCGTGCGTCGCCGACAGGAAACGCTCGACCAGATCGGCGATCCGCACGCGCTCGGGGCCGCCGATTTCGGCGATGCCGTTGCGCGGCGCGTCGAGCGCGAAGTCGGTCACGGCGGCCGCGACGTCGTCCGATGCGATCGGCTGGAAGTGCGCGGTGGTCAACCGGACCGTATCGCCCTGCGCGCCGGCCTGCGCGATCGCGCCGACGAATTCGAAGAACTGCGTCGAGCGCACGATCGTGTACGGCACGCCTGCTTCGCGGATCAGGTTTTCCTGGATGATCTTGCCGCGGAAATATGCGCTCTGCTGCAGCCGGTCCGTGCCGACCACCGACAGCGCGACGTGATGGCGCACGCCGGCCGCGCGCTCCGCGGCGAACAGGTTGCGCCCCGACGCCTCGAAGAACGCCTTCACGGCCGCTTCCTCGAACGACGGCGAATTCGCGAGATCGACCACGACCTCCGCGCCGGCGAGCGCGTCGTCCAGTCCCGCGCCGGTGATCGTATCGACGCCGGTCGACGGCGCCGCCGCCACCGCGTCGTGGCCGCGTGCGATCAGGTTCCTGACGACCTTGCTGCCGATGAGGCCGGTACCACCAATCACGACGATTTTCACGATTGCTCTCCTTGAACGGGCGCGCGACATGCGCGCCGCTTGAATCTGCCGAAACCGGCGCTCATCGCGTTCGCGCGATCGGGCCCGGACCTTGCCGAACGGCGCCTTGCCGGATCCGGATGCGTGTCGAACAGCCCGCATCGTAGGCATGCGCCGCCCGATCCGGTAGGGTCCGGCAGGCCCTCACCGTGTTGTCGTGCATGCATCAATCGACGGTCTCCAGCGGCGCCATCGTCGTCATCGTCGTCAGGCACTGCAGGTCGCGCGCACGCGTCTGTTCGATCATGTAGTCGATGAACACGCGGATGCGCGTGGGCAGGTGCTTGCGGCTCAGGTAACAGAGATAGTGGCCGCCGTCGTCCGGCGCGTGCTGACCGAGACAGCTCACCAGCCGGCCGTCGGCGAGCAGGTCGCACACCTGGTACGCCGGCAGTTGCGCGATGCCGAGGCCGTCGAGCGCCGCGCGCACGACGAGATCGATGTCGTTGAACGTGTGATGCGCGGCGAGCTGGCGCTGCTGCGTCAGCCCGTCGATCCTGAATTCCCATTCCGTCACGCGGCCCGATGCGGTGCACAGGTTGATGCAGCGATGTCGCGCGAGGTCGTCGACGTGGCGCGGCAGGCCGTGCCGGTGCGCATACGACGGCGACGCGCAGACGATCATCTGCATCGGAATCAGCCGGCGCGCGACGATCGCGCTGTCCTCCATGCGGCCGTCGCGAAACGCGACGTCGATGCGGTCGGCGGAGAAATCGGCCGGCCGGTCGTTCAACAGCAGGTCGAGCGTGATGTCCGGATAGCGCGCATGGAAATCGCGCAACAGCGGCGCGACGACCTTGCGGCCGAAGCCGGGCGTCGAGCCGATGCGCAGGTGCCCGCTCGGCGGGCCGCTGCGCAGCTCGCGCATGTCCTCGAGCGCCTGCGCCAGGTGCTCGATGCCGGGCCGGCAGTTTTCGTAGAAGAGCTCGCCTTCGCGCGTCAGCGACATGCTGCGGGTCGTGCGCTGGAACAGGCGGGCGTCGAGCCGGTCCTCGAGCCGTTGCACGTGGCGGCTGACCGACGAGCGGCCGACGCCGAGGCGATCGGCCGCGCGTGCGAAGCTGCCCTCGGTGACGACGGCGAGGAACGTGACCACGCCGGCATAGCAGGTCGAGAAGCTGCGCGCGAACGGATCGTCGGCATCGGGGCGGCGAATGGAGGTGTCGGGCATGGGGGCGCTGGAATCGTGGTGTCCGTATGCGACTAGACGGTTCAGCGCTGCCGCCTGTGACACCGCCCGCCGCATTTTTTCAAAAAAGGGCGCGGCGGCGTGCGAGCCGGTTATTTTTCCGGCACGAGCACGGGCGCGCCCTTGTCCTTCAACAGCAGCACGATGAACTTCGCGGGCCGCGTCCGGCTCGCGTTGCGTCCGACCGTGTGCAGGTCGTTCGGGCCCTCGTAGAAGGTCTGGCCCGGTTTCAGCGTGACGGGCTCGCCGCCCTTCACCTGCATCACGATCGAACCCTCGACGACATAGACGAACGCGTCGGCGTGGTGGCGATGGACCGGGTCGACCGCGCCGGGCGGATACTCGACCGAGATCATCAGGGCTTCCTTGCCCGGGTACGCGTCGAGCGACTTCGTCATCAGCGGCGTGACGATGGCCGAGGGCGCCGCTCGGGCGACGCCGGTCGCGGCGCCCGCGACGACGAGCGCGGCCGCGAGCACGTGTTTCATGCGAATCATGGTGGTGGTTTCCGGTGGGCCGCCGGCCGGCGGCCGGCAGCGAGGGAGGGGCGTGGCCTGCCGTCGGGCGCGGCCGTCAGGCGAGATTGGCCTTGTCGAGACCGAAGGCCTTGTCGGACGAGCCCGGCACGGTCCGGAACGCGACATTCGCGCGGTTCCAGCCGTTGATCGCCATCACTTCGAACGTCAGGTCCGACAATTCCTTTTCCGAGAGCTGGCCGCGCACACGGTCGTAGAGGTCGTCCGGCACGCCGTGCGCGGACAGTGTCGTCAGCGCTTCGGTCCACGCGAGCGCGGCCCGCTCGCGCGGCGAGAAGAGTGTCGATTCGCGCCACGTCGCAAGATGATGCAGGCGCAGCTCGCGCTCGCCGTGGATGCGCGCCTCCTTCACGTGCATGTCGAGGCAGAACGCGCAGCCGTTGATCTGCGACGCCCGGACGGACACGAGATCGCGGATCGATTCCTCGATCGCGCTGTTGCGCAGCAGGTTGCTGAGTTCGAGGAATTTCCGGAACAGCTCGGGCGACTGTTGAATGTAGTTGAGACGCTGCGTCATGATTTCTCCTGGCGACGAAGAGGCTGGCCCGCGTTGCGCGGGCGTCGTGGGCGGCAGGGCGCCGCGCGAAATCATCTTAGGAGTGTGCACCGGGGCGCGGTAGCCACGTACAGGGACGCATCGTGTTGCGCGCGCTGCACCAATCCGGGCTCGGCGGCGAGCGCGGCCGGTGCCGGCGCGCGGCGATGCGCGCGTCAGCCGGCGGCGCAGGCGCTCGCGATCCGGGCGAGCTTCTCCGGGTTGCGCTGCACGAGAATCCGGCCGATGCGCGTGCCGTCGGTGTCGAACGACATCGCCGATTCGAGTTGTCCGTCGATGAAGCGCAGCATCGCCCACTCGCCGTTCAGCACGACCGGCCGCATTTCGACGCCGCTGCCGCAGCGCAACCACGTCGCATAGAACAGTTGAGCGATGCGCCGGCCGCCGACCATCGGTTTCGGGAAGCTCTGGACGTGGCCGCCGCCGTCGCCGATCAGCATCGCATCTTCGGCGAGCAACGCCTGGATCGACGGGAAGTCGCCTTGCGCGAGCGCATGCGTGAACGTCTGCAGCAGCCGGCGATGCGTTTCATGCGGCACCGCATGCCGCGGCGAGGCGTCGTCGCGCAGCCGCGCGCGGGCCCGGCTGACGAGCTGCCGGCACGCGGCTTCGGTCTTGCCGATCGCGTCGGCGATCCGGTCGTAGTCGAATTCGAAGACTTCGTGCAGCAGGAACGCCGCGCGCGCTTCCGGCGTCAACCGTTCGAGCAACAGCAGGTACGCGACCGATACGTCGCTCGCGCGCTCCGTCATTTCCTCGGGCGTCGCGGGCGATTCGCCGAGCTCCGGCTCGGGCAGCCAGATACCCGTGTAGTGCTCGCGCCGGATCTTCGCCGCGCGCAGGCGATCGATCGACGTGCGCGTCGTGACCGCGACGAGCCACGCCTCGGCGTTCTCGATGCTGTCGCGCGCCGCGTCGTGCCAGCGCAGCCACACGTCCTGCACGATGTCCTCGGCATCCGCGACGGAGCCGAGCATCCGGTACGCGATCTTCTGCAGGCGCGGGCGCAGCGCGTGGAAGGTTTGCGCGTCGTCGGTCATGACGGCCACACTCCGCTGAAGCCGGCCGTCACGGGCCCGCTCAGGAACACGCTGCCGGCGCCGTCCCAGTGAACGGTGACGTCGCCGCCGTCGCAGGTCACCCGCACGGTATCGTCGAGCAGCCCGCGCCGGATGCCGTTGACCACCGCGCCGCACGAGCACGAACCGGAGCCGAGCGGCACGCCGCCGCCGCGTTCCCAGATGCGCAGGCGAATGTGCGTGCGATCGATGACCCGCACGAAATGGACGTTGGTTTTCTGCGGAAACAGCGGATGTGTTTCGATCGCCGGGCCGAGTGCGGCGACGTCGAGCGTGTCGGGATCGTCGACGAAGAACGTGCAGTGCGGATTGCCCATGCTGCAGGCGGCCGGCGTGCCCGGCAGCGGCAGCGCGAGCGTGTCGGCGGCTTCGGCGAAGGGTATGTCCTGCCAGCCGAGCCGCGGCGCGCCCATCTCGACCTTGATCAGCCCGTCCGCATCCTGCGAACAATGCAGGCGCCCGCGATTCGTGCGCAGCACGATCGACGCCGCGCCGGTCTCCCGCATCAGCTTCCATGCGACGCCGCGCGTCGCGCTGCCGCAGGTATCGAGCGCCGAGCCGTCGGGATTCCGGAACGCGACGCGGGCGGCCGTGTCGTCGCCGTCCGAGATCACCGCGAGCTGGTTGAAGCCGATGCCGCGATGCCGATCGCCCATGCGCCGCACGAGGTCGCCGTCGACGGGATGCGCGCGATCGTGTTTCCTACCGCGCAGGTCGACGATGACGAAGTCATCGCCATTCGCGTTCATCTTCTGAAATGCGATCGGCATGGGGATTCCGGAATGGAGGCAGGCAAATACTGTACGTGGCTCGCCGGTCGCGGGCAATCGTCGCCCGACGAGGTGCACGCGCCAACGATCTACGTAATTCTACGTAGATCGTCATACGTAGTTGTCCGCTTGTAAGCGGCCCCCGTCGCGCGGAATACTACGGCCCATCGCCGCAGTCTCCGCGAGGCTGCGGCACGACGCATCGACGTCACGCGGGTTCGGCCCTCGCCGCATCCACTCAAAAACACATTGGAGACCAGGAGACGCCATGAATCGGGCTTCCAGTACCCTGCTCTGGATCGCGGTCGCGCTACTCGGCGCGTTCGCATTCGGCACGATCGCACTCGCGCACGGCGAGCGCGTCAGTGCCCTCTGGATCGTGATCGCCGCAGTCTGCGTGTATCTGATCGCGTATCGCTTCTACAGCCGTTTCATCGCCAGCAAGGTCATGCAGCTCGACGGGCTGCGGATGACGCCGGCGGTCAAGTACAACGACGGCCTCGACTACGTGCCGACCAACAAGTACGTGCTGTTCGGCCATCACTTCGCCGCGATCGCCGGCGCCGGGCCGCTGGTCGGCCCCGTGCTCGCCGCGCAGATGGGCTACACGCCCGGCATGCTGTGGATCCTGGCCGGCGTCGTGTTCGCCGGCGCGGTGCAGGACTTCATCGTGCTGTTCATCTCGACGCGCCGCGACGGCCGTTCGCTCGGCGATCTCGTCAAGATGGAGCTGGGCACGGTGCCCGGCGTGATCGCGCTGTTCGGCGCGTTCCTGATCATGGTGATCATCCTCGCGGTGCTCGCGCTGATCGTCGTGAAGGCGCTGACCAATTCGCCGTGGGGCACGTTCACCGTCGCCGCGACGATTCCGATCGCGCTGTTCATGGGCGTCTACACGCGCTACATCCGTCCGGGCCGCATCGGCGAAGTGTCGATCATCGGCTTCGTGCTGCTGATGGCGTCGATCGCGTTCGGCCAGCAGGTGCACGATTCGCCGACGCTCGCCGCGTGGTTCACGTTCAGCGGCACGCAGCTCACGTGGATCCTGATCGGCTACGGCTTCGTCGCGTCGGTGCTGCCGGTGTGGCTGCTGCTGGCGCCGCGCGACTACCTGTCGACGTTCCTGAAGATCGGCACGATCCTCGGCCTCGCGATCGGCATCCTGGTCGTCGCACCGGAACTGAAGATGCCCGCGCTGACGAAGTTCGTCGACGGCACGGGCCCGGTGTGGTCGGGCAACCTGTTCCCGTTCCTGTTCATCACGATCGCGTGCGGCGCGGTGTCGGGCTTCCACGCGCTGATCTCGTCGGGTACGACGCCGAAGCTGATCGACAACGAAACCAACGCGCGCTTCATCGGTTACGGCGCGATGCTGATGGAATCGTTCGTCGCGATCATGGCGCTGGTCGCCGCGTGCGTGATCGAGCCGGGCATCTACTTCGCGATGAACGCGCCGGCCGCCGTGCTCGGCTCGACGCCGGAAGCGGTCGCCAGCACCGTCACGCAATGGGGCTTCGTGCTGACGCCCGACATGCTGACGCAGACCGCGAAAGCCGTCGGCGAAACGACGATCATCGCGCGGGCGGGCGGCGCACCGACGCTGGCCGTCGGCATGGCGCACATCCTGCACCAGGTGATCGGCGGCGAAGCGATGATGGCGTTCTGGTATCACTTCGCGATCCTGTTCGAGGCGCTGTTCATCCTGACGGCCGTCGATGCCGGCACGCGCGCGGGCCGCTTCATGCTGCAGGATCTGCTCGGCACGTTCCACCCGGCGCTCAAGCGCACCGAATCGCTGCCGGCGAACCTCGTCGCCACCGCGCTGTGCGTGGCTGCGTGGGGTTACTTCCTGTACCAGGGCGTGGTCGATCCGCTCGGCGGCATCAACACGCTGTGGCCGCTGTTCGGCATCTCGAACCAGATGCTCGCCGCGATCGCGCTGGTGCTCGGCACCGTCGTGCTGTTCAAGATGAAGCGCGAGCGCTATGCGTGGGTGACGATCGTGCCGACCGTGTGGCTGCTGATCTGCACGCTGACGGCCGGCTGGCAGAAGATTTTCGACGCGAACCCGAAGGTCAGCTTCCTCGCGCACGCCGCGAAGCTGCAGGCCGCGGTGGACGAAGGCAAGGTGCTCGCGCCGGCGAAGTCGATCGCGCAGATGAAGCGGATCATCTTCAACGACTACATCGATGCGGCGCTGGCCGGGCTGTTCATCTTCGTCGTCGTGGCGATCGCGGTGTACGGCGTGATCGCCGTGCTGCGCGCGCGCCGCGAGTCGAAGCCGACCGTGCGCGAGACGCCGTACGAAGCGATGCCGGCCGCGCAGGCGCTCGGCAGCGGACGTTAAGGGGAGGCCGCGATGTTCAGCGATCTTGGCAGCGACCTGCGCAGCGCGGGGCGTTACCTCGGGCAGGCGTTGCGGCTGATGGTCGGCCTGCCCGACTACGATACCTACGTCGCGCACATGCGCGAAACCCATCCGGACCGCGAGCCGATGACGTACGAGGAATTCTTCCGCGAGCGTCAGAATGCGCGCTACGGGTCGGGTGCCGGGAAGTGTTGCTGAACCGGGCCGTTGCAATCACCTGACGAATCGGTCCGGTGATCGAAAGGGAAGCGCCGCGACGAATGTCGCGGCGCTTTTTCTTTGGCGGGCCGGCGGCGCGCCTCGCACGGCGCGCGCCAGCCGTTTGCCCGGGCGCAGCACGGCGATATCCGGCCGCCGGTATCATAGGGCTCCCTCTTTTCCCGATGGCTCCGCAGGAGAACACGTCGTGCATGCCGGTGAGCGTTTCAACAGCATTTCCCATCTCGTCGGCGCGGTGCTGTCGGTGGCCGGCCTCGTCGCGCTCGTGACGATGGGCGCGCTCGAAGGCGACCCGTACAAGGTGGTGAGCTTCAGCGTGTACGGCGCGATGCTGATCCTGCTCTACGCGATCTCGACCGCGTATCACAGCGTGCGCAACCCGCGCCTGAAGGCGATCCTGCAGAAATGCGACCATTCGGCGATCTACCTGCTGATCGCCGGCAGCTACACGCCGTTCACGCCGGTCACGCTGCGCGGCCCGTGGGGCTGGTCGCTGTTCGGCGTGAGCTGGGGGCTCGCCGTGTTCGGCATCGTGCAGGAACTGACGCTCGGGCGCCGCACGCGCCTGCTGTCGATGATCCTGTACGTGCTGATGGGCTGGCTCGCGCTCGTCGCCGTGCGTCCGCTGATCCATGCGCTGCCGCCGATCGGCACCGCATGGCTCGTGGCCGGCGGCGTGATCTACAGCGCGGGGATCTACTTCTTCATCAACGACGAACGCATTCGCCACGGCCACGGCATCTGGCACCTTTTCGTGCTGGCCGGCAGCCTGTGCCAGTTCGTCAGTGTCGCGATGTATGTCGCGTGAGCGGCACGGGGCGTCGAGCGGGTGACGCCGCGTGCGTGGCGCGTCGGCCGGAGTAGGCGCTACCGGCGCGCGGCGCCGCGCAGCGCGCTGAACCCGACCCATCCCCAGTACACGCGATGATGCGCGATCAGCCCGTCGCGCAGATCCATCACTTCGACGAGATCCACCTGATCGCCGTCCGGCGTTGCGCGCGGGTATTCCCAGACGAGCTGACGGCCATTCGAGAAGAACAGCCCGGTCCGGTACCAGCGCCCGAGCGGGTTGTCCGGATTGCGCAGGCCGGCCGCGAAGAATGCGCCGATCGCGGCCTTGCCGTGCAGCACGCCCGAGCCGTGCGCGGGCAGCGTGGCGACGACGAGCGGGGTTTCGAGCACCGCGTCGTCGGCATACAGCGACATCAGCGCGTCGAGGTCGCGGGCGACGACGGCGGCGTGCCAGTCTTCATGGATGCGCCGGGCGTCGGCATCGGTGTCTGCGGGTGTCATGGCGGATTTCCGGAAGTCGATCACGGAAACCACTGTACGGGCGTACCGTCGCGAGACGTTTCACGTCGCCCCGAAACGTGGATGCCCCGCCGCGGCGAACGCGGTCGGACGTCGGCCCTCAGCCGGCCAGCGCGTCGAGATTGAGCGCATACGACTTGCCGATCCACACCGCGCAATCGCGATGGTCGCGCAGTTCGTCGTGCGTATTCGGATGCAGGAAGATGTCGAGCGCGCCGTGGTTCAGCACGAGCCACGGCACGATGTCGTCGAATCGGGCGGCGTCGAACGCGATCTGGTACGACCAGGCCGGATGCGGGCCGACGAGGCGTTCGTGAAAGCGGCCGAGTTCGATGACCGCGCCGAACCGCGCGTCGACGACCTGGCGAAACGCCCAGGCCGCGTCGCGGCTTGCCGCATCGAAATAGACGTGCGCGTGCCAGCTGTCGATGGCGGTAATGTCGAGGGCAGCCATGGAGGGACTCGATTAAAAAGGGAAATGCGTGAGATGCCGTGCGAATCGACCGATGCGTGATTATCGCGCGTCCTCGCCACTTGCGTCGTGTCTCGATCCGGCAAGTCGATGCGGATGATTTGTCCTGCATCAGGAGAATCGGCCGATCCGCTGAGATCGTTTCGGCGCGTTCCGCGTGCGCGATATCACGCCGGAGCCTTGCGGGCAGGCGCGCTGGCCGGCATCGCACCGGCAACACGTCATTTCGAAAATTGAAAGAGCGGCGTGAGCGCCCCACCGGATCGTCGGTAAAAATCCGATCAGGTCATTGAATGAAATAAAGAAATTCCATGCCGGCGGGATTCGCGAATGACGCGGTGCGCACGCCGAATGCCGCACCTGAAAATAACAATTGCGGATTCGGCTATTCAAGCGAGATGCGGCCCGACATACGATGATTTCAACGCATCGATGATGGATCGATGCGGAGACAACCATCTGGAGGCCATTATGCGATCCCTCGTTCCCGTTGCTGTTCTTTCCTGCGCACTGGTTGCGCTGCCTGCCGTCGGTTTTGCGCAGTCGATCGGCGCTGGCGACACCCCGCATGCCGCGCCGTTGACCTGGTCGGCGGCGCGTGCCGAGACCGATGTGCAGTTGATGCAGATGACGCGCGCGGGCTATCGCGCGACGACGGCCGGCAACCAGAACTATCCGCTCGCGATGCAGCGCGCCCTCGCGCGCGTGAACAACCCGATGCCCGACCGGTGGCGCGACGAGAAGGCCGCGATGGAAGCGCGGGCGGCCCGCGACGCGCAGACCGGCCATCCGGTGAAGGCGTTCTTCGTGAAAACCGCGTACTACCTGAAGGGCGAGAACACGTTTTGATGCAGGAGACGATCATGGCATGCCCCAACCGATTGTCCGGCGTGTGGCGTGCGTCGGCGATACGCAGGCTGCCGGAAGCGGGCTCGATGCGACGGCGCGCCGATGTGCACGGCATGCGACGCCGGGCGAACGCCCTGCGCGACGCGGGCCGCGGCGCCGTCGTGTGCCGTGGCGCGTGGCCGGGATCGGCGAAGGGCGACGTGTCCGCGAGCGGGGGCGAATCATGAAGGCTGCCCGAAAAGGTCGTCGCCATCCGCCATTGACGCGCGAATGGCTGCTGCCGCTGCCGCCCGCGCATGCCCGCGACATCTCGCTGAAATGCCATATGGCGCTGGTCGCGCTGCGCGGCGAGCACGGTAGCGAAACGCTGCTGATGCGGCTGCGCACGAGCGTGTATCTGGTGTTCCTCGCGCTCGACGATGCGGTCTCTCCCGACGCGACCATCGACCTGTGCGTCGACGCGGAGCGCGTGCTGGACGCGAGCGTGGCGCGCGCCGCGCAAAGCGGGGCATGGACGCTGCACGACGACGAATGCGCGGTACTCGAACGCGTGCTCGCCGCGAACGACGCGTGCGTCGCGACGCTCACGCGGCATCGGCTGGCCGAGCTGTGGCGTCATGTCTGCACGTTCGCCTCTGCCGAACAGCCGGGGCTCGTCGCGCAGGCCGCGGCGAAGATGCGGGAGCCGGCCGTTCTGCATTGAGTGGCTGCCCACGGGCCGTGTTTCATACGCGTCCGATTCCATCGCGCGGCCGCGCGCCGTCTAATGCCATGACTGGAACCCGGCGTGTCCGGACGACGATCCATCCTCGCGTTTGCGACGAGCATGCGTGTCGGCGCGAACGCATTCGTTTCGGTCAGGAGGAGCGATGGCGCTATACAGGAGCGGCGGCTACTTCACGTGCGGAAGTGGCCGCGCATTCAGCGAGAATCTGCCGCCGGGCAGCAAGGTGACGGTGGCGGGCATCTATCGATGCACCGTATGCGGCGACGAAATCGGCATTGCGAAAGCGCAGACGTTGCCGTCCGAGGAAGCGCATCCGCACGATCTCGATCCGCCGTCCGACCCGCTGCTCGATCCGGGCCCGACCGCCTGGCAACTGATCGCCGCGGCGGAGTCGCGCAGCTAGGCAACCGACGCTCGGCCTCGCACGCAGGCGCGCAAGCGCTGCGCGTCACACGGCGTCCGTCAAAACAAAAAGCGCCACGGAGCGAATGAACTCCGTGGCGCTTTTTCGATTCCAGCCGCTGCGAAGGCGCGAACCTTCTCGCGGCGCAACGCGCGACTTAAGCGGCCGTTGCCGACTTCGCCGGCTTCTGCAGCTTGCCCTTGCCGGCGCGCTGGATTTCCTCGAGCTTGATCTCGACGTGGCGCGAGAACACGTACTCGGCCGGACGCTGCTTCGCGATCGAGATGTCCGGTGCGAACGGGCCGTCGGTCTTGATGCCCTTGCGGCTCACGCGCAGCGCCTTCAGCGGGTTCGAGATCGTGTCCATCACGGCCGTCGCCTCGAAGCCGCAGTGGACCATGCAGTCCGCGCACTTCTCGTAGTTGCCGACGCCGTAGTTGTCCCACTCCGTCGTTTCCATCAGTTCCTTGAAGGTCTTCACGTAACCTTCGCCGACCAGGTAGCACGGCTTCTGCCAGCCGAACACCGTACGCGCCGGGTTGCCCCACGGCGTGCACTTGTACGTCTGGTTGCCGGCCAGGAAGTCGAGGAACAGCGACGACTGGCTGAACGACCAGCGCTTGCCGCCTTCGCCGCGCTTCAGGATTTCGCGGAACAGGTTCTTCGTCTTGTCGCGGTTCAGGAAGTGCTGCTGATCCGGCGCGCGCTCGTACGCGTAGCCCGGCGACACGGTGATGCCGTCGACGCCGATCGGGCCCAGCGTGTCGAAGAACTTCGCGACGCGCTCGGGGATCGCATCGTTGAACAGCGTGCAGTTGATGTTCACGCGGAAGCCGCGGCGCTTCGCTTCCTTGATCGCCGCGACCGCCTTGTCGTACACGCCTTCCTGCGACACGGAATGGTCGTGCATGTCCTTGTCGCCGTCGAGGTGGACCGACCAGACGAAATACGGGCTCGGCTGGTAGTCGTCCATCTTCTTTTCCATCAAGAGCGCGTTCGTGCACAGGTACACGAACTTCTTGCGCTTCATGATGCCCTTGACGATTTCCGGCATTTCCTTGTGGAGCAGCGGCTCGCCGCCGGCGATCGACACGACGGGCGCGCCGCACTCGTCGACGGCCTGCAGGCATTCCTCGACGGACAGGCGCTGGTTCAGGATCGGATCCGGATAATCGATCTTGCCGCAGCCGTTGCACGCGAGGTTGCAGCGGAACAGCGGCTCGAGCATCAGCGCGAGCGGATAGCGTTTGTTGCCGGACAGGTGCTGGCGCACGATGTAGGCGCCGACACGGACTTGCTGGAGCAGCGGAATAGACAAGGGATGTCCTCCTTAAACTTCGCGGGCGACAGCTTGCGTGAGCTTCGCCGGCAACTTGAATTCGACTTTTTCTTCACGGCCCGCCATCGTCGCGACATCGACGGGCCCCAGCGCGCGCAGCGCGCTGATTACATCCTCGACCATTTCTTCGGGCGCCGACGCGCCGGCGGTCAGGCCGACCGTCTGCACGCCCGCGAACCATTCGGCCTTCACTTCCGAGCCGTCGGCGACGAGATAGCTCGGCACACCGCTTTCGGTGCCGATCTCGCGCAGGCGGTTCGAGTTCGAGCTGTTCGTCGCACCGACGACGAGCAGTACGTCAACCTGTTCGCTCAGCTCGCGCACGGCGGCCTGGCGATTCTGCGTGGCATAGCAGATGTCGCGCGTGTCCGGGCCGACGAGGTCGGTGAACCGGCGCTGCAGCGCTTCGATGATGCCGCGCGTGTCGTCGACCGACAGCGTGGTCTGCGTGATGTACGCGACCGGCGTATCGACGGGCAGCGTCAGCGTATCGACTTCGGCTTCGCTCTGCACGAGGATCACCTCGGCCGGAATCTGGCCGATCGTGCCCTCGACTTCCGGGTGGCCCGCATGGCCGATCAGGATCAGCCGGCGGCCCGCCGCGACGTACTGGCGCCCCTGCACGTGCACTTTCGTGACGAGCGGGCAGGTTGCGTCGAGCACGTCGAGCCCGCGCGTCTGCGCGTCGCGCTCGACCGTCTGGGCGACACCGTGCGCGCTGAAGATCGCGACAGCGCCGTGCGGCACCTCGTCGAGCTCCTCAACGAATCGTGCCCCTTTATTACGCAGATTTTCGACGACATGCCGGTTATGCACGATCTCGTGACGCACATAGACCGGCGCACCGTGCTGTTGCAGCGCGCGATCGACGATCTCGATCGCACGGACAACCCCCGCACAAAAGCCGCGGGGCTGGGCAAGGATGACTCGCATAGGTGAGCGAACTCCGACGACAGACGCCGGGGTTCGAGGAGCTGGCACTCGCTCGCTCGCCCCGGCTTGATGTTATGAAGGCAGGAACGAACCGGCCGGCCAGGCCCCGGAACCCCGAATTAATCGCGCATTTTAACCCTATCGGGCCGTCCGTGCTTTGGTGCTGTGTCGGCACCGTTGCAATTGCGGGAGAGCCGCGTCGGCGCTGGCGGGCGCGGAACCCAGTAAACTACGCGGTTTCGCGGGCGGCCGCTCCGGCTGCCCGGCGTCGCGCTCATTTCAAGGCCATTCGATGACCGTCGATTCTTACGCGTATTGCCCTTCCGCCCGGGCGGTTTCGGGCGTTTTGTTCCCGACCCCTATTAATTCCTACCCGGCCCGCGGGCGGCAGGAGGCAGGCCGATGATGCTGGCGCTTGCTTTCCTGGTGTCCGGCCTGTCGCTGGTGATCTGGATCGTGCTGCTCGTCGCGCGCGGCGGCTTCTGGCGCGCGCAGCCCGCGCGGCCGCTGCCGCCCGAGGCTCGCGGCGAGGCGGCCGAGGCGGGCTGGCCGGCCGTCGTGGCCGTGGTGCCGGCGCGCAACGAAGCCGACGTGATCGCTCGCGCGGCGACTTCGCTGCTCGAGCAGGACTATCCGGGCGAATTCCATCTGATCATCGTCGACGACCACAGCGACGACGGCACCGCCGACGCGGCCCGCGCGGCCGCGCTCGCGATCAACCGCGCCGACCGGCTGACGGTGCTGACCGCGAAGCCGCTGCCGGCCGGTTGGTCGGGCAAGGTGTGGGCGCAGTCGCAGGGGATCGCGGCCGTGCAGACGCTCGGCCTGCCGGCCGACTACCTGCTGCTGACGGATGCCGACATCGGCCATCCGCCCGACGCCGTCGCGCAACTCGTCACGCGCGCGCAGGCCGAGCGTCGCGATCTCGTGTCGCTGATGGTGCGGCTGCGCTGCGACTCGTTCTGGGAAAAGGCGTTGATTCCGGCGTTCGTGTTCTTCTTCGCGAAGCTGTACCCGTTCTCGTGGATCAACAACCCGCGCAACCGGACGGCCGGTGCGGCCGGCGGCTGCATGCTCGTGAAGCGCACGGCGCTGGAAGAAGCGGGCGGCATCGAATCGATTCGCGGCGCGCTGATCGACGACTGCAGCCTCGCCGCGCAGATCAAGCACCGCGGCAGCGGCCGCCATCCGATCCGGCTCGATCTCGCCGATCGCAGCGTGTCGCTGCGCCCGTACGACAGCTGGCGCGACATCTGGAACATGATCGCGCGCACCGCGTTCACGCAGCTGCACTATTCGCCGCTGCTGCTGGCCGGCACGCTGCTCGGGATGACGATCATCTATCTGGTGCCGCCCGTCGTCGCGCTCGCCTACGGCGCGCGTGCATGGCCGGCCTGGCTCGCGTGGGCGTCGATGTGCGCCGCGTATGCGCCGATGCTGCGCTACTACCGGCGCTCGCCGCTGTGGGCGCCCGCGCTGCCGCTCGTCGCGCTGTTCTATGTGGGTGCGACGTTCGCGTCCGCGTGGCGTTACTGGCGCGGCAAGGGCGGCCAGTGGAAGGCGCGCGTGCAGGCGCCGGTGGATCGCTGAACGGGGCCGGGAGGCATGCCTCCCGGCAGCCGGACAGCAAACAGCCCGATCGGTGCGAACCGGTCGGGCTGTTTTATTTTCTGCCGTGTCGTATACCGATGCCGGCGCTTACCGCTGGGTCAGCATCATGTACATCTGGACCACGACGTCCGGCGAGAACGTGAACGGCACCCAGCCGTAGCCCGTGTGGCGAGCGACCAGCAGACGGTCGCCGTTCGACTGCTTCTGCACGGCCATCATCGGGTTCTTCGTCGTCACGAAACGCCAGCCGGCCGGAATGCCGGGCGGCGGCTCCGGCTGCATCGACGCGCGTGCGTGCGCGAGTTCCTCGATCAGCTGGCCCAGTTGCTCCGGATGCAGCGTGATCGATTCGCCGTTGATGGTCAGCGTGAGTTCGTTCTGGGACGGGCGCGCGACGTGCAGCGTCGCCTTGTCGGCCGGCGCGGCAACGGTGTCGCTGTCGGTTTCGGTTTCACCCGCGGCGCCGGCTTGCGCCGCCGGGACGATCGCGGTTTCGGCGTCGGCGCCTGAAGTCGGCACTTCGGCTGCTTCGGCCGCAACCGGCGCGACTGCGTGCACGGCCGGCTCCGCTGCCGGCGTATCCGCCGGTGCCGGCTCGACGGCTTCGGCCGTCACCGCCGTGGCGGCCACCGCGTTCGTCGCGGCTTCCTTGACGACGGCCTCGACCAGCGCCTCGGCGTCGGCGATGGCCTTCGCGTGGTGCTGCGCGGCCGCTTCAGCCTGAGCGATCGCTTCGGTATGGCGCAGCGTGAGGGCTTCGGCTTCGGCGGTCGCCTCGGCGTGGCGTTGCGCGGCGGCTTCGGCCTGGGCGATCGCTTCGGCGTGACGCTGCGTGATGGCTTCCGCCTCCGCGGTGGCTTCGTCGTGACGCCGGGCGGCGGCCTGCGTGTCGGCGAGCGCCTGCGTGTGACGCTGGGCGAGCGCCTCGGCCTCGGCAATCGCGGCCATGTGGCGCTGCGCGGCTGCTTCGGCTTCGGCGGTCGCTTCCGCATGGCGCTTCGCGGCGGCTTCCGCTTCGGCGGTCGCCGCGGCATGACGTTGCGCGGCCGCTTCGGCTTCGGTCGCGGCGGCGTGATGGCGCTGTGCGGCGGCCTCGGCTTCGGCGATCGCCGCCGCGTGACGCTGCGACGCGGCTTCGGCATCCGCGTGACGTTGCGCGAGCGCTTCGGTCAGCGCGGTGGCTTCCGCATGGCGCTGCGAAGCGGCTTCGGCCTGCGCGGCGGCATCCGTATGACGTTGGGCGGCCGCTTCGGCGGCGGCGGTGGCATCGGCGTGGCGCCGCTGCGCGGCTTCAGCATCGGCGGCAGCGGCCGTGTGGCGCTGCGCGGCGGCCTGCGCGTCGGCTTCCGCCGCGGCGTGGCGCTCGGCCGCGGCCCGGGCTTCCGCTGCCGCGGCGCGCGCGAAGGCTTCCGCGCTGCGTGCCGCCTGCTGCGCGGCGTGGTGATCGTGGAGGAGCTGATCGACGCCCGTGGCGAGCGAAGCGATCTGATCGTTCAGGTTCATGCGTGTCTTCTCTGCGTAAGACCCGCGATTTTAACCGCTGCGCCGATGCCGGTCCGCGCGCGACGTGTAACAAAGTGCGCAAAGCGGCGCGAGGTGCGCCGCTTTGTGTTACTTGAGGTAGCCCGCCGAGCCGAACCAGTCCAGCGCATCGCGCAGCCCTTCGCGATACGGGCGCGCACGGTAGCCGAGCTCGCGCTCGGCTTTCGCCGACGTGAAATACATCTTGTTCTTCGACATCCGCAGCCCGTCGACGGTGACGAACGGCTCCTTCTTCGTGAACTTCGCGACCGCTTCGGCGCCGAGCGCGAGCGGGTACAGCGGCCAGCGCGGCAGCGCGATCGTCGGCGCCTTGCGGCCCGTCATCTGCGCGATGTCCGCGAGCATCTGCTGCAGCGGCAGGTTCTCGCCGCCGAGGATGTAGCGCTCGCCGATCCGGCCGCGCTCGAGGGCGAGGAAGTGGCCGTGCGCGACGTCGTCGACGTGCACGAGGTTCAGCCCCGTATCGACGAACGCGGGAATCTTGCCGAGCGCGGCCTCGACGATGATGCGGCCGGTCGGCGTCGGCTTCACGTCGCGCGGGCCGATCGGCGTCGACGGGTTGACGATCACGGCCGGCAGCCCTTCGTCGGCGATCATCCGTTCGACCGCGCGCTCCGCGAGCACCTTGCTGCGCTTGTAGACGCCGATCGCCTGCTCGGCCGTGAGCGGCCGGTTCTCGTCGGACGGATCGCCGGCGCTCGTCACCTTCAGCGTCGCGACGCTGCTGGTGTAGACGATCCGCTCGACGCCTGCCGCGCGGGCCGCGCGCATCGTCGCGACCGCGCCTTCGAGGTTCGCGCGCTCGATCTCGTCGGGGTCGGGCGCCCACAGCCGGTAGTCGGCCGCCACGTGCAGCAGGTAGCGCACGCCGCGCAGCGCGGCGCGCATCGACGCCTCGTCGCGCATGTCGCCGGTGACGATCTCGGCGTCGAGATCCGCGACGTTCGTGCGCGGGCTGGTCGGGCGCACCAGCACGCGCACCGCATAGCCTTTCTGCTGCGCGATGCGCGCGACGGCCGAGCCGACGAAACCGGACGCGCCGGTGACGAGAACGAGATCGCGGGAGGTATCAGTCATGCGTTTCCTTCAGGGCCGCGCGGGCGGCGCGGCGGTTGGGCATCGGCGAGATTGTACGTGGTCGGCGTGCGCGGCGACGCCCGGCCGGCGCGTGTGCGAAGCGGCCGACGCGACTACAATGCCGGGCTTGAATGCAACGGGAGGGCGACGCAATGAGCCGCAATGAGCTGGACGAACGGATCGAGACCTACTACGTGCGGGTGCGCGGCGTCGTGCAGGGCGTCGGCTTTCGTCATGCGACGGTGCGCGAGGCGCATGCGCTGAAGCTGCGCGGCTGGGTCGCGAATCTCGAGGACGGCACCGTCGAGGCGATGATCCAGGGCCCCGGCGCGCAGATCGACCGGATGCTCGCGTGGCTGCGCCACGGGCCGCCCGCCGCGCGCGTGACCGAGGTGACGTTCGAGGAACGCCGGACCGAGAAGCGCTTCGAACGCTTCCAGCAGCAGTAAGAGGCGCACAACGATCATGACGGGGTATCCGGAGGCGGGGCGCGGCCTCATGCTGTCGGTGATGGCGTCGACGCTGTTCGCGCTGATGTCGGCTTACGCGAAACTGCTCGCGCCGCTCACGGGCCTCGACATCTTCGCGTGGCGCGTCGTGTGGACCGCGCCGGGCGCGCTCGCGCTGATCGCGCTGCGCGGCCGCTGGCCGGCGCTCGTCGGGCTGGCGCGGCGCAGCGCGCGCGACTGGCGCCTGCTGATCGCGCTGCCGGTGAGCGCGGCGCTGCTCGGCGTGCAGCTGTGGCTGTTCCTGTGGGCGCCGCTGCACGGCCGCATGCTCGAAGTGTCGCTCGGCTATTTCCTGCTGCCGCTGACGATGGTGCTCGTCGGCCGCTTCTACTATCACGAGCGGCTCGACCCGCTGCAATGGGCGGCGGTCGCCTGTGCGGCGCTCGGCGTCGCGCACGAGGTGTGGGCGACGCGCGCATTCGCATGGCCGACGCTGGTCGTCGCGCTCGGCTATCCGCCGTATTTCGTGCTGCGCCGGCGCATCAACGCCGATTCGCTGGCCGCGTTCGCGATCGAGATCGCGCTGCTGTGCCCGATCGCGCTCGCGATGGTCGCGACGAGCACCACGCGCGTCGCCGGCCATCCGCTGCTGTGGGCCGTGCTGCTGCCGGGGCTCGGCATCCTCAGCACGCTGGCGCTGGCGAGCTACCTGAAGGCGAGCCGGATGCTGCCGATGGCGCTGTTCGGGATTCTCGGCTACGTCGAGCCGGTGCTGCTCGTCGTGGTGTCGCTGCTGCTGCTCGGTGAAACGCTGAGCGTCGCGCAGCTCGCGACGTACGGGCCGATCTGGATCGCCGTCGCGCTGACCGCGTGGCACAGCGCGATGCTGATGCGGCGGCTGCCCGCGCGCGGCTAACCGCATCGTCGCGATGCGCCGGCCGCGCGGAACGCGCCGCGCGTCGCGCTTCATCCGAGCGTCGAACACCGCGCGTTGTGTCGCCGACTCCCTCGATCCTGACCGCCAACTGGCGACGCGCTGACGCGAATCTGGCGACGCTGCCTGCTTCGCCGCGCAACGCTCGCGCTTGTAATCGAACAGAAGATTCGGTTGCACTTTGTTACTTAGGGTCTCCCCTGATCGGCTACTAGACTGGCCTGACCGACTTCCCTTCGTATGCAGCTTTTCCATGAACGGTCACCTCCGCGCCAAGCCGGCCGGGTTGGCGCGATGCGAGCATACGCGTATCGCCGCCGATCGCGCTCGCCTGCCTTTTCCCGATCCTTTCCCCGGTGCGCGCCGCACCGCCGTCGTGCAGGTGCGCTCATGTCGTTGAGCCCGCCGCCTTCCGTCACGGTCCAGCCGTCGCGCGGCGGCCGCCTGATCGAAATCGACTTCTTCCGCGGGCTCGTGCTGTTGATGATCGTCGTCGATCACATCGGCGCGAGCGTGCTGTCGCGCGTGACGCTGCACGCGTTCGCGCTGTGCGACGCGGCCGAGGTGTTCGTGTTCCTCGGCGGCTTCGCGACCGCGAGCGCATACGGCGCGATCGCCGAGCGGCACGGCGCGCGCGCCGCGCAGCGGCGTTTCGTGCGGCGCGCGATGCAGATCTACCGCGCGTTTCTCGCGACGTCGACGCTGATGCTCGTCGTGTCGGTGGTGCTCGATCACTACGGGATCGATGCGCCGAACCTCGCGCTCGACGACGTCAGCGTGATGCTCGCGTCGCCGCTCACGGGCGCCGCCGAGCTGCTGACGTTCCAGCGCCAGCCGTATCTGGCGTCGGTGCTGCCGATGTACGTGCTGTTCGCGCTCGCGTCGCCGGTGCTGGTGCCGTTCGCGCGGCGCCATCCGTGGCTGCTCGTGGCGCTCAGCGTCGCGTCGTGGCTGGCGGCGGGCTGGCTCGGCCCGGAACTGCTGGACACCGACGGTTTCCGCTGGAGCTTCAATCCGTTCGCGTGGCAACTGATGTTCGTCGCCGGCGTGCTCGCGCGCTGCCAGCCGTTCTACCGCCGCATCGCGCTCGGCCGCTGGGGCGCCGCGGCGACCGGGCTCGCATGCGCGATCGTGCTCGGCTGCGCGAGCTACAAGCTGTTCTCGGGGCTGCCGGTGCCGGAAGGCGTGCTCAAGCGCGATCTCGCGCTGCCGCGCGTCGTGAGCTTCGCGGCCGTCGCGTGGCTGATGGCCGATTGCGTGCGCTTCGGCTGGATCGCGCGGATCGCACAGGGCGTGCGGCCCGTCGTGGCGGTCGGCCAGCGCGGGCTGATCTGCTTCGTCGCGGGCGCGGCGATCTCGCTCGTGATCGATTCGCTGCTGCATCCGGCCGTGCGCAGCGCCGATCTGCGGCATGTCGGCGTGGGCCTCGTGGCCGACGCATGCGCGGTCGGGCTGATGATGGCGGTAGCCGGTTCGGGAACGTGGATCGCGCGATGGCGCGGCGCGGCGGCGTAGGCGCGCGACGGATGCGGGCGGCGCGGCAGGCGCCGCGCGGCGTCAGTGAGGTGAGCCGATACGGGAGCGGGGCGTGGCGGATGCGTCGTCGGATTCGGCGTCTTCGCGTTCGTCCTGCGCCGGGTCGTCGCGCTCCGCGAGGACCGCATCGGCTTCGGCCGCGGCCCGGGCGGCGCGCATCGCGGTGCAGCGCTGCGCGTGCCGGATGTCCGACAGAATCCTCAAAAGCCGCGTCGTCTTGCTTTTCATCGTGTTCTCCCGCCAGTGCGCATCGCGCGAAGCGGATGCGTTGCCTGCAACCAGTGTAGGACGCGTTCGCGTGTCTGGCGGGAGAATGTGGCGTGCGAGCCGCACGCCGAGGGATAGTCCTTACTGCGCGGCGGTGGCGGCCTGCGCCTGCAGCGCTTCTTCGCGGCGCTCGTCGGTGCAGCGCTGATGCTGGCGCGACAGGCGGTTCATCAGCGGCAGCAGCAGCAGCGCGAGCAGCATGCCGATCGCGGCGAGCCAGCCGAGCTTCTCGAACAGCGACAGGTAGAGCGGCAGCGATTCGGTGGCCGGCAGTTCGTGCGACGGCATCTGCGCGAAGTTCGCGACGACGCTGCCCAGATACTGCGACACGCCCGTCGCGACGAAATACGCGCCCATCATGAAGCCGCTCATGCGCGCCGGCACGTAGCGGGCGATCATCGCGAGGCCGAGGCCGCTCACCAGCAGCTCGCCGAGCGAGTACAGGCCGTAGCCCCACACCATGAACCACGACGACACGCGGCCGTCGACCGCGTAGCGGCCGCTGATCGTGAACACCAGGTAGCCGGCGGCGACCGCGCCGAAACCGAGCGCGTACTTCGCCGCGACCGGCAGGTCGCGGCCGCCCTTCGCGACGGCGTTGTAGACCCACACGAGCACCGGGCTCAGCAGCATGATCCAGATCGGGTTCAGCGCCTGGAACTGCGCGGCGCTCCACGTGAACAGCGTCGTGCCGAACAGCATGAAGCGCGGATCGACGTTGCGCAGCGCGAACAGCGTCAGCGACGTCGACATCTGCACGTAGAAGATGAAGAACAGGATCACCTGGCCGATCAGCACGAGCGCCGCGATCAGGCCCGCGCGCTCCGAGCGCTCCGACTTCGCGATCATGTACGCGAAGATCGCGAGGATCGCGAATGCCGCCGTCCACACGCTCGCGACCGCGAGCTGCTTGTGCTGCAGCACGTACAGCGTGATCAGCGCGAGCCCGACGCCGCCGGCCGCGACCGCGCCGAGGCGCTTCCAGCGGATCGGCTCGTCGTCCGGCTGCGAGCCGACGTGCGCGAGCGTGCGGTGCATCAGCATGAAGTTGAGGATCGCGAGCAGCATGCCGCCGCAGCAGACCGCGAACGCGGTGTGCCAGCCCCAGTGATCCTTGATCCACGGCGTCGCGAGCATCGACACCGTCGAGCCGATGTTGACCGCCATGTAGTAGATCGTGAACGCGCTGTCGATGCGCGCGTCGTCGCCTTCGTAGATGCGGCGCACGAGGTTCGCCGCGTTGGCCTTGAACAGGCCGTTGCCGACGACGATCACGCCGAGCGACGCATACATGTACGTCAGGTGATCGTTCGGCACCGCGAGCATCAGGTAGCCGGCGCACAGCACCGACGCGCCGATGATCATCGTGCGGCGGGCGCCGAGCACCTTGTCGCCGATCCAGCCGCCGATCGACGGCGCGGCGTAGACGAGTGCGGTGAACGCACCCCAGGTCAGGTTCGCGTGGCTGTCGGTGAAGCCGAGCCGGTCGACCATGAAGAGGACCAGGAGCGCGGCCATGCCGTAGTAGCCGAAGCGCTCCCACATTTCGATGAGGAAGACCGTCGTAAACGATCGGGTTTGGGAAACAGGTGAATGCATCATCAATCTCGTTGAAACGGACGGCACGGATCACGCGTCGTCTTGGGTCGAACTGGCGCCGGTGCACAATCGGCCGGATAGGCTTGTGCAGGCGATGGAACAGTCGGGCGGTTAGCCCGGGCCGGGGTCGGACACCGCCTGATGGGGCGGGGAAGGTCCCCGACCGGCGCGCGCATGGTAGCGGGTGCCGGTCCGGTGCGACAGGTGTGCGCTACCTAGGGAAACTCCCGATGTGGCAGCAGCTTTCAGCAACATTCGTCTCATCATCTAGTTGTAAGCATTGGCGCAGGTCCTCCGAAGATTCCCGGAGAGCCGCTTGCAGCTTGCCTGTGAAGCCGGCGAGTCTGGCAAGATAGCGCGTCGTTTCGTTCGCTTCGTGCCCTGTTTAGTGCACCAGGCTCAACACCGAAGACGTGTACGAACCCGAAGATTAAGCTATCTCTAATTAACTTAGTTACTTTCCATCAAACATTTTTTGACGATCACTTTTCGGCCTGCTATGGTTCCCCCCACTGAAAACTCGCGATCGGCAGACGCTGTCGCACTCGGCAGCAAGATTCGCGCGTTGCGCCAACGTCTGAAGCGCACGCTCGACGACACCGCTACCGCCGCGGGGATTTCGAAGCCGTTTCTGTCTCAAGTCGAGCGCGGGCTCGCGTCGCCGTCACTGACGTCGCTGGCCGGTATCGCCCACGCGCTCGGTGTGACGGTGCAGTACTTCGTGGATACGCCGAGTGAAGAACGCTCGGTCTGCCGAGGCGATCAGTTGCGCTTCTTCGGGTTCGCCGATTCGACGAACCTGTTCGCGAGGCTGACGAACGTGTCCGAAGGGCGCCAGCTGGAGGCGATCCTCGTGAGGATGCCGCCGGGGCAGAAACGGTCCGAGGTGACGACACATGCAGGAGAGGAGTTCCTGTACGTGATTGAAGGGGAAGTGTCGCTGACGCTGGAAGGCAAGACGTTCGTCCTGCAGGCCGGTGACAGTTCGCACTATCAGTCGACGGTCCCGCACAGCTGGGTCAACACCGCGAAGATCGAGTCGGTGGTGGTCTGGGTCGGGACACCGAGGCTGTTCTAACGCACAGGTATTCCTTCGTTTCTTCGACGGGATGCCTGTCGAAAGAAATGTAAGGAATACTAACATGCAATACGAGAACCACGGGCCTCCTCAATCGCTGCACCCGTCAGCGTCTCCCGCGTAAGCCGCGGCATCCGCCGCGCGACGCTCACCGAACACACCTTCTCAAGACTGCCACGATGAAATCCTTGCATGCCATGTCGGCCGTGCTGGCCGCGCTCGCCCTGACGGCGCCCGTCGCCCACGCCGTGACCGTTCCGTCCAACGTCACGCTCGCTCCGCAACAGGACCTGACGCGACAGGTGCCCGCCGAAGTCGAGTCGCTCGACCCCGCGCACATCGAATCGTGGACCGGCAACACGATCGGCCTCGACCTGTTCGAAGGGCTCGCGCGCATCGATGCGGCCGGCCAGGTCGTGCCGGGCGTCGCGCTGTCGTGGGAACGCAAGACGCCGCAGACGTGGATCTTCAAGCTTCGCCACGACGCGAAGTGGAGCAACGGCCAGCCGGTGACGGCCGCCGATTTCGTCTATTCGTGGCAGCGCCTCGTCGATCCGAAGACGGGCTCGAAATACACGATCCTCGTCGAGTTCATCAAGAACTCGAAGGACATCATCGCGGGCAAGGCCGCGCCGTCGACGCTCGGCGTGCGCGCCGTCGATCCGTACACGCTCGAGGTGACGACCGACGTGCCCGTCGCGTTCTTCCCCGAACTGACCGCGATGGCGCCGCTCGCGCCGGTGAACAAGGACGTGGTCGCGAAGTTCGGCGACGCATGGACGCGCCCGGGCAACATCGTCAGCAACGGCGCGTACCAGCTCGTCGACTGGCAGCCGAACAACCGCATCGTGGCGACGAAGGACGCGAAGTACTGGAACGCGTCGAAGGTCGTGATCAACAAGGTCACGTACCTGCCGATCGAAAGCGACGAAACCGCGATGCGCATGTACCAGGCCGGCCAGATCGACTACAGCTACTCGATCCCGTCGGGCATCTTCCAGCAGGTCAGCAAGCAGTTCGGCGCCGAACTGCGCCCGGGCCTGCAGCTCGCGACCTACTACTACTACCTGAACAACAGCGACGCGGCGCTGAAGGACAAGCGCGTGCGTCAGGCGCTGTCGATGGTGATCGATCGCGACGTACTGACGTCGAAGCTCACGCAGGCCGGCGAGAAGCCGATGTACGGGCTGATGCCGAACGGCACGAAGGGCGTGCAGCCGTTCACGCCGGAATGGGCGTCGTGGCCGATGGCCAAGCGCATCGCGACCGCGAAGGACCTGCTGAAGCAGGCTGGCTACTCGGACGCGAAGCCGCTGTCGTTCACGCTCACGTACAACACCAACGACCTGCACAAGAAGGTCGCGCTGTTCACCGCATCGGAATGGCGCACCAAGCTCGGCATCACCACGAAGCTCGAGAACGTCGAGTTCAAGGTGCTGATGAAGCAGCGGCATGACGGCAAGGTGCAGATCGCGCGCGACGGCTGGTTCGCCGACTACAACGACGCGATGACCTTCTTCGACCTGATCCGCTGCGGCAGCTCGCAGAACACCGTCGGCTACTGCAACAAGCAGATGGACGCGCTCGTCGACGAAGGCAACCAGAAGCTCGACGACCAGGCGCGCACCGCGCTGCTCACGCAGGCGCACGACATGGCGATGAAGGACACGCCGATGGTGCCGCTGTTCCAGTATTCGGCCGATCGTCTCGTGAAGCCCTACGTGGGCGGCTATTCGCTGAAGAACGTGATCGACATGCGTGCTTCGCAGGACCTGTACCTGATCAAGCACTGAGCGGAGCGATCATGCTGGCCTATGCATTGAGGCGCACGTTGTGGGCGGTGCCGACGATCCTCGCGGTCATCACCGTCTGCTACCTGCTGCTGCATTTCACGCCCGGCGGCCCGTTCGATACGGAGAAGCAGCTGTCCGCCGCGACGCTCGCGAACCTGAACGCGAAATACCACCTCGACGAGCCGCTGTGGAAGCAGTACCTGCTGTATCTCGGCTCGCTGCTGCACGGCGATCTCGGCCCGTCGTTCCGTTACGTCGACTGGTCGGTGAACGATCTCGTGAAGAAGGCGCTGCCGGTGAGCCTCGGCGTGGGCGGCGTATCGATCCCGGTCTCGATCGTGCTCGGCGTGCTGCTCGGCACCGTCGCGGCCGTGCGCCGCGACAGCGTGATCGACCGCTTCGTGATGCTGATCGGCAACTTCGGCAACGTCGTGCCGCCGTTCGTGCTCGGGCCGGTGCTCGTGTGGATCTTCGCGATCCTGCTGAAGACGTCGGCCGGCAACGGCTGGCTGCCGGCCGGTGGCTGGGGCGACGGCGGCTGGCAATACCGGCTGCTGCCGATCGTGCTGCTGACCTTCATCAACGTGTCGCTGCTCGCGCGCGTGATGCGCGGCTCGATGATCGAGACGCTGTCGAGCAACTACATCCGCACCGCGCGGGCGAAGGGCCTGCCGGGCTCGACGATCGTGCTGCGTCATGCGCTGAAGCCCGCGCTGATGCCGGTCGTGTCGCTGTTCGGCACGGTCTGCATCACGTCGATCACGGCGGCCGTCGTCACCGAATCGGTGTTCGCGCTGCCGGGCCTCGGGCAGCTCGTCGTGAACGGCGCGATCAACCGCGACTACACGCTGGTGCTCGGCCTCGTCGTGCTGACGACCGTCTGCGCGGTGCTGTTCAACCTGCTGGTCGACCTCGCGTACGCGTGGCTCGATCCGCGCATCCGTTATTGAGCGAGGCACAGCGATGACTCCGACCACTCCCGTCGTCGGCCTGCCCGTGCAGACCGATTCGCCGCCGCGTTCGCGCTCGCCGCTCGAGCTGGCGTTCGCGCGCTTCCTTCACAACCGCGCGGCCGTGTTCAGCCTCGTGCTGCTCGCGCTGATCACGCTCGCGTGCTTCGTCGGCCCGTGGCTGCTCGCGGCCGATCCCGCCGCGAGCGACTGGGGCGCGATCAGCCTGCCGCCGACCTGGGCGAACCAGCACTGGTTCGGCACCGACGAGCTCGGCCGCGACCTGCTCGTGCGCACGCTGATCGGCGGCCGCGTCTCGATCGAGGTCGGCCTGCTCGGCACGCTCGTGTCGGGCCTGTTCGGCGTCGCGTGGGGCGCGACCGCGGGCTTCGCGGGCGGCCGCGTCGACTCCGTGATGATGCGCGTCGTCGACATGATGTACGCGATCCCGTACCTGCTGATCGCGATCCTGATGATGACCCTGTTCGGCCGCTCGTTCATGCTGGTCGTGCTGACCATCAGCGCGTTCTCGTGGATCGACATGGCGCGCGTCGTGCGCGGCCAGACGCTGTCGCTGCGCAATCGCGAGTTCGTCGACGCGGCGCGCGCGATCGGCGTGTCGCCGGGGTCGATCGTGCTGCGCCACGTCGTGCCGAACCTGCTCGGCGTGGTCGTCGTGTACGCGACCGTCTCGGTGCCGAACATCGTGCTGACCGAATCGGTGCTGTCGTTCCTCGGCCTCGGCGTGCAGGAACCGATGACGAGCTGGGGCGTGCTGATCCAGGACGGCGCGCAGAAACTGGAATCGATGCCGTGGCTGCTGCTGGCCCCGGCCGTCATGCTGTGCGTGACGCTCTACTGCGTGAACTTCGTCGGCGACGGCCTGCGTGACGCGCTCGACCCGAAGGATCGCTGAAGATGGCAGCTCTATTGGAAGTGGAAAATCTCGGCGTGCGCTTCACGCGCAAGGATGCGCCGCCGATCGACGCCGTCAACGGCGTGTCGTTCTCGCTCGAAGCCGGCAAGACACTGGGCATCGTCGGCGAATCGGGCTCGGGCAAGAGCCAGACCGTGATGGCGCTGCTCGGCCTGCTGGCCGGCAACGGCACGACGACCGGCACCGCGCGCTACCGCGGCGACAACCTGCTCGACATGGATACGCGCGCATTGAACGCGGTGCGCGGCGACCGCATCGCGATGATCTTCCAGGATCCGATGACGTCGCTCAATCCGTTCCTGACGATCGAGCGGCAGATGACCGAGACGCTGCAGCTGCATCGCAGGCTGTCGCGCAAGGAAGCCACGAAGCGCGCGATCGACGCACTCGAATCGGTGCGCATTCCCGACGCGGCGCGCCGCATCCGCATGTATCCGCACGAGTTCTCGGGCGGCATGCGGCAGCGCGTGATGATCGCGATGGCGCTGCTGTCCGAGCCGGAAATCCTGATCGCCGACGAGCCGACCACCGCGCTCGACGTGACCGTGCAGGCGCAGATCATCGACCTGCTGCGCGAGCTGAACCGCGAGCGCGGCACCGCGATCGTGCTGATCACGCACGACATGGGCGTGGTCGCCGGCCTCGCGGACGACGTGATGGTCATGTACGCGGGCCGCACCGTCGAATACGCGCCGGCCGACTCGATTTTCGCGGCGCCGTCGCATCCGTACACGATCGGCCTGCTCAACGCGCTGCCGCGGCTGACCGATGCGGACGATGCGCCGCTCGTCGCGATTCCCGGCAACCCGCCGATGCCCGGCACCGCGCCGGCCGGCTGCGCGTTCGCGAAGCGTTGCACGTATGCGGAAGAACGCTGCGGCGCCGCGCGCCCGGCGCTCGAAACCTATGGCGCCGCGGGCGCGGTGCGCGCGTGCCACCGCCCGGTGGCCGATCTGACGGGAGGTCTGCGATGAGCGTCGATGAACGCCGCCCAGCCGGCGCGACGGACGACACGCTGCTGTCCGTCGAGAACTTGAAGGTGCATTTCCGCGTGCCGCTCGGCGGCTATCCGTGGTCGCCGAAGGGCACGCTGCGCGCAGTCGACGGTGTGTCGTTCGACGTGAAGCGCGGCGAGACGGTCGGGCTCGTCGGCGAATCGGGCTGCGGGAAGTCGACGCTCGCACGCGCGCTGATCGGCCTCGTGCCGATGACGGCCGGCACCGTGAAATGGCGCGGCCAGGCCGTCGCGCCCGATCACTTGCGCGGCACCGCGATGCGGCGCGAAGTGCAGATGATCTTCCAGGATCCGCTCGCGTCGCTCGACCCGCGCATGACGATCGAGCAGGTCGTCGCGGAGCCGCTCGTCACGCATCACGCCGGCCTCGGCCGCACCGAAGTGCGCCGCCGCGTGGTCACGATGCTCGAACGCGTCGGCCTGAACGCGCATCACCTGCTGCGTTATCCGCATGAATTTTCCGGCGGGCAGTGCCAGCGCGTCGGCATCGCGCGTGCGCTGATCGGCGAGCCGAAGCTCGTGATCTGCGACGAACCCGTATCGGCGCTCGACGTGTCGATCCAGGCGCAGATCGTGAACCTGCTGCGCGATCTTCAGCGTGAACTGTCGTTGTCCTATCTGTTCGTCGCGCACGACCTGGCGGTGGTGAAGGCCATCAGCCAGCGCGTGCTCGTGATGTATCTCGGCCGCGTGATGGAGTTCGGCACGCGGCAGGACGTGTACGGCGTGCCGCAACACCCGTACACGAAGGCGCTGCTCGATGCGGCGCCGACGCCGGAGCCGGCGCGCGAGCGTGCTCGCCGTCCGATGCTGCTGGCGGGCGAGATGCCCTCGCCGCTCAACCCGCCGTCCGGCTGCGCGTTCCGCACGCGCTGCCCGGTCGCGATCGACGCGTGCGCGCAGGACGTGCCGCTGCCGGAAGTACGGCACGGCTCGGCGGCGCGCGTCGCGTGCATCCGCGCGGGCGCGGCGTGATGTGAAGTGACGCAGCAAACATAACCAAGGCAGGTCAACAGGGGTAGGTGCGGCGCGAACGATCTTCGCGCCGCGGGTACAGGCGCGTCCTTAGCCGGGCTCGCCGGGGGGCTGGAAGCGGATCGCAACCGGCGTGGACGATATCAACACAAGACGAGAATGATGATGAAAAAGCAGAAGACGATCGGGACGGCATCGAAGATGCTGCTTGCATGGGGACTGCCGGCGCTCGCCGGCGTCTCGCTGACGGGTGTCGCGCACGCGGACGACGCGGTGCCGCTGACGGTCGCGCAGGCCGCACCGGCCGCCGGTACGGGCACGGCCGTTGCGCAGGCGCCGACCCAGAACGCCATTGTCAACGCCGAGGCGACCCAGGCCGTCACGCCGCCCGACGAGCCGTCGGCGCAGTCGAAATCGAAGGGCTTCATCGCCGACAGCCATCTCGACTTCCTGTTCCGCAACTATTCGGACATCCTCGACAACAAGGGCGGGCCGCACCGCCATGCGTGGGTCCAGGGCGTGATGGCGAACTTCGAGTCCGGCTATACGGCGGGCCTGATCGGCTTCGGCGTGGACGCGTCGCTGTACGCGGGCCTGAAACTCGACGGCGGCGCGGGCGCGGGCAACATGGTGCACGTGGCGAAGGGCGGCGGCGGGTCGAACCAGCTTGCATGGGCGTACCCGGGCATCTACGACGTGAAGGCGCGCATCTCGAACACGGTGGTCAAGTACGGTCTGCAGGCCGTCGACAACCCGTTCATGGAGCAGCACGACAACCGTGCGCTGCCGCCGACGTTCCTCGGCGCGACGATCGTCAGCAATGAATTCAAGAACGTGATGCTCGAGGCCGGCAGCTTCACGAAGACCGACGCGCGCGGTCATACGACGCTCACCAACCTGACGACGCAATACGGCGGCACGCGCGTCAATCGCCTGACCTACGTCGGCGGCACGTGGGACTACTCGCCGAACGGCGAAGTCGCGCTGTACGCGAACCAGGCCGACGACGTGTGGCACCAGTACTACGCATCGGTGAAGCACAGCATCGGCAGCCCGCAGACGATCAAGTGGACCGGCTTCGGCAACGTCTACTCGACGCACGACACGGGCGATGCGCTGCAGGGCAAGATCAACAACAACGCGTACAGCTTGTCGGTGGCCGCGCAGCACGGCCCGCACGAGCTGCTGCTCGGCTTCCAGCAGGTGCTCGGCGACCAGTTCTTCGACTACCTGAACGAAACGAACGGCATCTTCCTGACCAACTCGATGGACGTCGACTACAACGCGCCGCACGAAAAGTCGCTGCAGCTGCGTTACACGTTCTACGGCAAGGAAGCGGGCCTGCCGGGCTTCAAGGCGATGGTGTGGGGCGTGACGGGCTGGGGCGCGGACGGCAGCGCGGGTGCGGCGAACGACCCGAGCAAGTCGAGCATCTACTGGAGCAACGGCGCGCCGGTGCAGGGCCGTCACCACGAGTTCGGCTTCATCCCGTCGTACACGTTCCAGAGCGGCAAGCTGAAGGACACGAAGGTCACGTTCATCGCGATGTGGCACAACGGCTCGTCCCACTACTCGGACGCGACCAACAAGGAATACCGTCTGGTCGTGAACCTGCCGCTGCACGCGTTCTGATGCGAAGGGGGCGCAACGCCCCCTGTCCGGACCCGGTGCGGCCGGCCCGCGATCGGTGCGATCAGGCCGGCTTGTGCCATCCCGCTACGGCATCGTTCGCGGCGGGTGTTTCTTCCACGAGCGACGTGAGCTGGCGGCCCGTGTCGCGCCATGCGTCGAGGCCGCCGCGCAGCGCGAGCGCATCGGTGAAGCCTGCATCGAGCAGGCGCTTCGCCATCAGCGCGGCCGTCACTTCGTTCGGGCACGAGCAATAGACGACGAACTTCTGCGTGAGCGGATAGCGCGCGACGATATCGCCGATCTGGCGCTCGTCGGCGAACTGCGCACCGGGAATCGTGAACGGGTCGAGCTTGCGGTGCTCGGGCGAGCGGACGTCGAGCACCACCGGGGCGGCAGTGTCGCGCAGCAGCACGTCGAGCTCGTCGACGCCGATCCGCGCGTTCGCGAGCTGGCGGATCAGCGCGCGGCGGCGCATCCACCGCACGGCCGCATAGACGGCGAGCAGCGCGACGATCACCAGCAGCACCGCACGGCCGAGGCGGCTCGCGCCGGCGAACAGCCAGTCGATCTGCCGGTAGAACACGAGGCCGGCCATCAGCCCGACGATCGTCCACAGCGCGGCGCCGAGCGCGTCGTAGCCGGCGAACGTGCGGTAGCGCGTGCCGAGCGCACCGGCCATCGGCACCGACACCAGCGACAACCCCGGAATGAAGCGTGCGACCGCGAGCACGCGCACGCCGTAGCGGCCGAAGAAGCGCTCGGTCTTTTTCACGCAGGTATCGCGCGACAGCGACAGCCGGCAGATCGTCTTCAGCGTCGTGCCGCCGTAACGCCGCCCGGCGACGTACCAGACCGTGTCGCCGATCAGCGCGCCGAGCACGGACAGCGCCACGACCGTCACGAGTTGCGAGCCGATCATCGCCGGATGCATCGCGGACATCGCGCCGAACAGCACGAGCGTCGGCATCGCGGGCACCGGCAGGCCGATGGCCGCCGCGAGCACGTTGGCGAACACGAGAAGCGGCCCGTACTGGGCGACGAGGTCACGGAGCATGACGGCTGGCCGAAAAGGAAACGCGTGGGCAGGAAAGGCAGATGGGCCGATTATCGGCCTTTTTCAAGGCAGCGGCGGGAATGACGGAAAGCGCCTGACGGCGGCAGGGGGATGTCGGTGAGCCGGCGCGTGGCACGCGGCTCACCGTCCGGAATCAGGAAGGCGTGCGGGCGAGCGAGGCGGCGCCATGGTTTTCGCCGGGCAACTCGGCGCCGTGCGAGCGGATCGCCGCGATCAGTTCGGCCGGCGTGATCTCGTAGCGGACCTCGCGATGGATGCCGGGCTTGCGTTCGTCGATCTCGATCAGCAGCACGCTCTTGCCGTCGCCGGTCGCTTCGAGCCGGAGCGAGCGCAGTTCGCGGCCGTCGGCCGGGTCGTGTTCGGTGAGCAGGGTCATTGCCCCGGATGAGCCGGTAGTGCGCATCGAACCTATCCTCGTATCGTGTCGTGGATGCCGGAGCGGCAAAGATGTCTTTGTTGAATACGGCTTGACGCAGTTTAACGCGAACGGGCCGCGACACGGAGCATTTTCGTGGGGGTGAAATGAGGGCTGCACCACCGATCCCTCTGATGTTTGAGCCGCGCCGGGCGGGCGTCTCAGCCGGATCGGGCACCAGGTGAAACCGGTGCCCGACCGGCGTTCGCGGCTACGCCGGCGCGGGTGGCGACACGCGCTGCGCCGCGCGTCGCCGCGGCGGCGTCAGAAGCGGTCGGCGAGCCCCATTGCCGGGTCGCTCACCGAGTGGCGGCCGGTTTCCACGCGGCCGGCCACGCGGCGCGAGAAGCTCGCGTCGCTGTCGGCGGTGACGATGAAGTCGTACCAATGGCCGGTCGAGTCGAGTTTCCAGTGCAGCTCGGACTGGTCGCCGGCGCGCACCGTGACGGTCCAGGTGGTGCCGGTGCCATGGCCGGTGGCGTTGTCGGCGCCGTGGCCATGACCGTTGCCGCGGTCGTCGTTTCCGCCGTGCCCGGACAGCGGCCCGTAGACCTGGTTCGATTTCACCGTGAAGCGCACCGTGCCGCCGCCGTCGTTGCGCAGCCGCAGATGGAGGTTGCCGCTCGCGCCCGCATAGCCGACGCGCACTTCGGGGTGCGGCGCACGCGCGCCGGCCAGACGGCTCAGGTCGCCGGTGAAGCGGCGGTGATAGCCGTTCGGGCCGAGCACCCACAGGTCATATTTGCCGCCATTGTCGGCGCGCGCGGCCCAGTCGCCGTGCAGCGTCTTGCCCGGCTCGACGACGTAGCGCTGCGGCAGCCGGTCGAGGTGCAGCTTGTCGTAGACGTGAAACACGGCGGCGGCGTGGCCGGTGTTCGCGAACTTCAGCGTGACCGTGCCGGCGCCGGCATCGGTGCGCGCGCTCGCGTGCAGTTCGTACGGCAACGCGCGCGACGGGCGCACGCCGGTCGCCTGCGTCGGCAGCGCGGGCGTGGCGGGCGGCACGATCTTCGGCGCGGTTTGCTGCGCGGCGCTCAGCGCGTCGACCTGGCTTTTCGTCGTACGGCCCGCGAGCGTCGGCAGCGGCTCGTTGTTCGGCGTGCGGAAGTTGAACGCGCTCGTCAGGTCGCCGCACACCGCGCGGCGGTACGCGCTGATCTGCGGCTCCGCGACGCCGAAGCGCTTCTCGAGGAAGCGCAGCGTCGACGTGTGGTCGAACACCTGCGAGTTGACCCAGCCGCCGCGGCTCCACGGCGACACGATCCACATCGGCACGCGCGGGCCCGGGCCGTACGGACGGCCGTCGACGGCCGGCTGGCTCGACGTCGCCGGCGTGAAGTCGTGGTATTCGACCGCGACGTCGGCGGCCGACAGCGTATGGCCGCCCGCGAGCGTGCCGTCGGGGTTGCGCGACGGCACGGCCGGCGACGGCATGTGGTCGAAGAAACCGTCGTTCTCGTCGTAGTTGACCAGCAGCACGGTCTTGCTCCAGACCTCCGGGTTCGCCGTCAGCGCGTCGAGCACGGCCTGCACGTACCAGCCGCCCTGCGCGGGGCTCGACGGCCCCGGGTGTTCGCTGTACGCGGACGGCGGGATGATCCACGACACTTCCGGCAGCTTGCCGTTGCGGATGTCGTCGCGGAACGTCTCGAGAAAGCCGTACGGCATCGTGTTGCCGAAGCCCTTCGCGAGCGGGCTCAGCGGGTCGTCGATCGCCGGATCGTAGAACGCGCCGGCCGCCGTCACCGGCTGCGTGATGTCGGTCGACGCGACGTACGTGGGCCGGCGCGCGGCCGGCATCTGCTCGATCGCCGCGCGCCAGTGGCGGAAGCTCATCATCTCGTTGCAGCCGAAGTTGTCGATCAGGCTCTGGTAGACCTTCCAGTTCACGCCGGCCTGTTGCAGCCGGTCGGCATAGGTCGTCCAGGTCCAGCCCTGGCTCGACGGGCCGATGTCGTTGCCGCCGTTGAACTGGTTGTTCAGCGCGGCGATCTTCACGCGGTTGCCGTCGGTCGGGCTGATGCCATTCGGGCCGTTGGTGCCGCTCCAGTAGAACAGGCGGTTCGCGATCGTGCCCGTGTGCATCCCGCAGTGGTAGTGGTCGCACAGCGTGAACGCATCGGCGAGCGCGCGCTGGAACGGCACCTCGGCCGCGTCGTAGTAGCCCATCGACAGCGGCGTCTTTGCGTCGGGCCAGCGGTTCATCCGGCCGTGGTCCCACGCGGCCTGCGCATCGGCCCACGTGTGCGGCGTGCCGCCCGCGCGCTGCGCGTTGCCCTGGCGCGCGTCGAGGTGATACGGCGTCACGGTCGCGGCGGGCGTCGCCTTCGTGTACGCCTGGTAGAACACGTCGCGGCCGTTCGGCGACGGCACCGCGAAGCGGTCGCCGTAGCCGCGCACGCCCTTGAACGTGCCGAAGTAGCTGTCGAACGCACGGTTCTCCATCATCAGCAGCACGACGTGCTTGACGTCCTGGATGGTCCCCGTTTCGTGGAAGGCGGGAATCGCGAGCGCGCGGCGGATGCTCGGCGGAAACGCGGACAGCGCGGCGGCGGCGAGGCCGGAACCGGCGGTTTGCTGAAGGAATTTGCGGCGTGACGTCATGGCGTTCGGATCCTGTGAGGGTGGGAGCGTTCGTGCGTTCGTCTGGCGGTGCCCGGGCGTCGTCTCGCGCCGGAACGACCGGCGATGCGTGCGCGTTGGGCGCATCGGACGCCTGTTGCGGCGGTGCGCGCATCGCCCGATGCGCGACGTCGCGCGGCTGCCGCGGCCGCCGTCGCGATCCTGCGCGCCGCGCGCTCGTGGTGCGCGGGGCAGGAGTCGGCACACACCGGGCCGGCGCATGCCGGGCTGGGGCGGCGCCCAGTCTAGGGACGCGACATGACGCAGGCGTGATGAAGAAATGACATCGCATGTCGCGCACGTGACGTTGCGTGCGCAACGATTCGTTCGAGCGCGATGCGAGATCGAAAACGGTAAGAAATTACCGATCGCCGCACGCGTGACCGGTCAGAATTTTCCGGATGGGCGCGGATCGCGCGAGCGCGCTTGGTTGCGGATGCAACCTGACGTGCAACGGCGTGACACCCGTGTTTCAAATGCGTGAAATCGGCTAAGCTCGATGCGTTGCTGCGCGCCTGCGCAGTCCGCGCGTTCGGCGCGACTTTTCGGAACCGGCCCACCCATGACCGATATCACGATCCGGCACAGCGAGACGCACGACGTCGACGCGATCCGGCAGATCGCCGCGCATCCCGCGGTGTACATGAATACGTTGCAGCAGCCGTTTCCGTCGCTCGAAAAATGGCGGAAGCGGCTCGACAACGTGCGCGAGCACGGCGTGAGCCTCGTCGCCGAAATCGACGGCACGGTGGTCGGCCATCTCGGTCTGCATCCCGAGCCGAATCCGCGCCGGCGCCACGCGGCGGCGCTCGGCATGATGGTCGACGCGGCGCGTCACGGGCGCGGCATCGGCGGTCGGTTGCTCGCGGCCGCGATCGATCTCGCGGAGAACTGGCTGAACATCACGCGTCTCGAGCTGACCGTGTTTACCGACAACCGCGCGGCGATCGCGCTCTACGAGAAACACGGTTTCCGCATCGAGGGCGAATCGCCGGATTACGCGTTGCGCGACGGCGTGCATGCGTCCGTGTATCACATGGCCCGGCTCAAGGCGCGGCCGTGAAGGGCCGGCCGCTGCGGACGTGACGGCACACGCGGCCGCGATGCCGCGCGTCATATTCAATCGAGAATTCGTTCGTTTTCCTTCGGCTGTACCCGTCGTATCGTCGAACGATTTGCCGGTCGCCGCGGCCGGCTTCGCTTTTCCGTATCGATGCATGCGCGGCGCTGCAGGTCGGCCGGCCTCGTCGTCATCGCTTCACGGCCCTCGTTGCGTGCGCGGCATCTCCCTGAAACCGTCTTGTTCAACGGAACCCGCTTCGATGAAAACCGTTCTTCGCAATCTCACCGCCGCCTGCCTGTTCGCCGCCGCCGGTGCGGCGCTTGCCGCTGCCGCGCCCGCGGGCGTCCCGGTGGCGAACGCATCGCCCGACGGTGCGCATCTGCCGCCCGGCATCGCGTGGCAACACGGCGACGTCGACGCCGCATTCGCGCTCGCGAAGCGCGAGGGCAAGCCGCTGCTGCTGTACTGGGGCGCGGTATGGTGTCCGTCGTGCAACCAGGTGAAGTCGACGATCTTCAGTCAGCAGGCCTTCAAGACGCGCTCGTCGTTCTTCGTGCCCGTGTATCTCGACGGCGATACCGAGAGCGCGCAGAAGCTCGGCGAGCGTTTCAAGGTGCACGGCTATCCGACGATGATCCTGTTCCGCCCCGACGGCACCGAAGTGACGCGGCTGCCGGGCGAAGCCGATCTCGACCGCTACATGCAGGCGCTGTCGCTCGGGATGACGGCCGCGCACCCGGTGCGGCAGACGCTCGCGACGGCGCTGAAGAACGGCGCGTCGCTGACGCCGGACGAATGGCGCCTGCTGGCCGACTATTCATGGGATACCGACGGTGCGCTGCCGGTGCCGGCCGATCGCGTCGCGCAGACGCTGCAGTCGCTCGCGCAACGCGCACGGGCGGCCGGGGCGAAAGCCGAAGCGGCGCGCTTCGCGCTGAAGTCGGCGGTGGTCGCCGCGTCGGACGACCCGACGCAGGCCGGTGCGCTCGACAAGGCCGCGCTGGCCGATTCGCTGCGCACGGTGCTGCACGATGCCGCGCTGTCGCGGGCCGATTCGGACGTGCTGGTCGCGGCCCCTGCGCGCGTGGTCGCGTATCTCGGCGGCGACGACGCGCAGCGCACGAAATTGCGCGGCGCGTACGACACGGCGCTGGCGCGCCTGTCGACCGACACCACGCTGTCGTCGATCGACCGGCTGATGGCGCTGCACGGCCGCGTGCTGCTCGCGCGCGGCGATGCGCGCAAGGGCACGCCGGCTGCGGCATCGGTGCTGGCCGACACCGCGCGCAAGCAGATCGCCGCGTCGGTGCAGGGCGCGGCGAACGCGTACGAGCGGCAGGCGCTCGTCAGCGAAGGCGCGGACACGCTGACCGACGCCGGCCTGTACGACGAATCGGATGCGTTGCTGAAGGCCGAGCTGCCGCGTTCGTCCACGCCGTACTATTTCATGTCGGGGCTGGCCGCGAACGCGAAGGCGCGCGGCGACAAGGCGGCGGCGCTCGACTGGTATCGCAAGGCGTACGACGCGGCGAACGGGCCGGCGACCAAGCTGCGCTGGGGCGCGACTTACTTCGCGAATGCGGTGGAACTGGCGCCGAACGATGCGGCGCGCATCGAAGGAATTGCCGCCAGTGTGCTCGCGCAGGCCGACAAGACCCGCGACGCGTTCTACGGCGCGAACCTGCGCGCGCTGACCAAGGTCGTCACGCAGTTGAACCGCTGGCGCGGCAGCGGCGCGCACGACGCGTCGGTCAGGTCGGTCGTCAAGCAGTTCGACGGTGTGTGCGGGAAGCTGCCGGCCGGCGATCCGCAGGCGGCGGCGTGCGCGAAGCTGATCCAGCCCGTGAAGGCGTAACGACGCGCGAGCGCATCGTCGAGCGGGCCGGACGTTCCGTTACCGGCCCGACTGCGACGACGCGCCGCGGTCGCTGCCGTATCCGGCGTCGTGCTGGCGGGCGATCTTCGCTTCGGCGGACATGATGCTGGCCGGATAGAACCAGTCGCTCGACTGGAAGCCGGCCTGCTTGAGCGCCTTGACTTCGGCGTGGACCTGCGCGCGCGCGAGCGGCTGGTTCGACTGGGCTTGCGCGGCAAACGGGGCCGAGACGGCCAGGGCGATGGCGACGGCAGGGATCAGGCGCTTCATGATCGGGACCTCCACGATTCCGGTGAATCGCAGCGCTTCGTTCGTCGAAGCGCCAGGCGACATTGAAACCAGTGTAGGCCCGGGCGGAGGTGTGAAAAATGCGATCGCGCCCAACGCAGTGTTTTGCTCCCGGCAACAATCGGCGGATGGCGGCGGGGCCGCGCAATGCGGCCGGGCGGCCCCACGCGCGCGCGGGCACGGTGGCGTGGATTGGACCTGATTGGCCGGGCAGGGAAATGAAATCGGACCGGATGCGCATTCCGGAATCCGTTCCGGTGCGCATGCGGTCCGATCCTGAAGCGCGATGCGGACGGCGACGTACGAACGCCGCCTCGATGCCAGGGCTTACACGAGCCCCGTGGCGTAGTAGACGGCGATCACGAAGAACACCGCGAGCGTCTTGATGACGGTGACCGCGAAGATGTCGCGATACGACTCGCGGTGCGTGAGGCCCGTGACCGCGAGCAGCGTGATGACCGCGCCGTTGTGCGGCAGCGTGTCCATGCCGCCGCTCGCCATCGCGACGACCCGGTGCAGTACGTCCATCGGGATGTTAGCCGCCTGTGCGCCCTTGATGAACAGGTCCGACATCGCGGCGAGCGCGATGCTCATGCCGCCCGACGCCGAGCCCGTGATGCCGGCGAGCGAACTGACCGACACGGCAGCGTTGACGAGCGGGTTCGGGATGCTCTTCAACGCATCGCTGACGACGAGGAAGCCCGGCAGCGCGGCGATCACGCCGCCGAAGCCGTATTCCGACGCGGTGTTCATCGCGGCGAGCAGCGCGCCGGCGACGGCGGCCTTGGAGCCGGCCGCGAAGCGGTCGCTGACACGCTTGAATGCCGTCAGCACGACCAGCACGATACCGAGCAGCAGCGCAGCCTCGACCGACCAGATCGCGACGACGGTCTTGATCGACGTCGTGACCGGCGCGTGCACGCCGGGCAGCACGTCCGGCGCGACCGTGTACGACGCGGCGCCGTACCACTGCGGGATCAGCTTCGTGAATGCGAAGTTCGACACGCCGACGAGGATCAGCGGCAGGATCGCCAGCGCGGGATGGGGCAGCGCCTTCGCCTCGACGCGTTCCGGCTCGTTGACGAGCGACGTGCCGTAGCCTTCGCCCTTCGCCATCGCCGAACGGCGGCGCCATTCGAGATACGTGAGGCCGACGACGATGATGAACAGCGAGCCGATCGTACCGAGCGCGGGCGCGGCCCAGGCGGTCGTCTTGAAGAACGTGGTCGGGATGATGTTCTGGATCTGCGGCGTGCCGGGCAGCGAATCCATCGTGAACGAGAACGCGCCGAGGGCGATCGCGCCGGGCATCAGTCGTTTCGGGATGTTGCTCTGGCGATAGAGTTCGGCCGCGAACGGATAGACCGCGAACACCACGACGAACAGCGAGACACCGCCATAGGTGAGCAGCGCGCACACCGCGACGATCACCGCATTCGCGCGCGAGCGGCCGATGTAGCGGATCGCCGCATGGACGATCGATTCGGAGAACCCGGACAGTTCGATCACCTTGCCGAACACGGCGCCGAGCATGAAGACCGGGAAGTACAGTTTGACGAAGCCGACCATCTTCTCCATGAAGATGCCGGAGAAGACCGGTGCGACGGCGGCGGGTTCGGTCAGGAGCACCGCGCCGAGCGCGGCGATCGGCGCGAACAGGATCACGCTGTAGCCGCGATACGCGGCGAACATCAGGAACGCCAGCGCGGCGAGGACGATCACGAAAGACAAGGGAGTCTCCTAATGGCTTTGGTTGTTGTTCGATCGCGCGACGCGCCGCGGACCGGCTCAGGTTCGTGCAGGTTTCGTGCCATCGGCCGGATTGCGCCGCCGGACATGGGCCCGCCGGCGGCCGGCGGGCCCGCGCCGGCGCAAGTCTGACGATTCTACATAAAACGTCTCCATCCGGAGACGTTTCGGCCATCCGGTCACCCCTCGAAATCGTGCAGGGCATTCCCGGACAACGCATTGCGACGTGTCTCCATAGTGAGATAATCCGTCTCGTTCCGGAGACATCCGGTCGACGATACACGGAGACGAAGACACGATGATGAACGACTGGGCGCGCCTGCCCGTCAACTACGGCGACGTGCTGCGGCGCGCCGCCGAGTCGCTGTTCCGGACCTTCGAGGATTCGAGTGCGGGTACGGTGGTCGTCGATCGCGACGCGCGCGTCGTGTGGATGAACGAACGTTACGCGGCGCGCTTCGGTTTCGCCGATCCGCAGCAGGCCGTCGGCCTCGACTGCGAGGCCGTGATCCCGAACAGCCTGATGCGGGAGGTGGTGTCGACCGGACAGCCGATCCTGCTCGACATCATGGAGACGGGCCGCGAGCCGCTCGTCGTCACGCGCCTGCCGTTGAAGAACGAGGCCGGCGAGACGGTCGGCGCGATCGGCTTCGCACTGTTCGACCAGTTGAAGACGCTCACGCCGATTTTTTCCCGCTACGCGCAGCTTCAGCAGCAACTGATCGCGACGCAGCGCTCGCTCGCCCAGGCGCGCCGCGCGAAATACACGTTCGCGAGCTTCGTCGGCACGAGTGCCGCGAGCCTCGAGACCAAGCGCCAGGCGCGCCGCGCCGCGCAGGTCGATTCACCGGTGCTGCTGCTCGGCGAGACGGGCACCGGCAAGGAGTTGCTCGCCCATGCGATTCACGCGGCGTCGGCGCGTGCGCTCCAGCCGCTCGTGACCGTCAACGTCGCCGCGATTCCCGACACGCTGCTCGAAACCGAATTCTTCGGCGCGGCGCCGGGCGCGTACACCGGTGCCGATCGGAAGGGACGCGTCGGCAAGTTCGAGCTGGCCGATCGCGGCACGCTGTTTCTCGACGAGATCGGCGACATGCCGCTGCCGTTGCAGGGCAAGCTGCTGCGCGTGCTGCAGGACAAGGAGTTCGAGCCGGTCGGCTCGAACCGGATCGTGCGCGCGGACGTGCGCATCATCGCCGCCACGTCGGCCGACCTGCCGGCGCTGGTGACGGCCGGGCGTTTTCGCGCGGATCTCTATTACCGGCTGAACGTGCTGACGATCCATGCACCGCCGCTGCGCGAACGCGCATCCGACATCGCGGCGCTGGTTTATGCGACGCTCGAGGAGCTGGCGGCCCAGCACGGACGCGCCGCGCACTGCGAGCTGACCGACGATGCGCTGCGGATGCTGTGCGCGTATCCGTGGCCCGGCAACGTGCGCGAGTTGCGCAATACGCTCGAACGCGCGCTGATGCTGTCGGACCGTTCGGTGATCGATGCGCGCGCGCTCGCGCCGTTTCTCGGGCCGGTGCGGATCTCGCCGGACGGCGCGGCGCCGGCGCAGCAGGGTGGCGCGGTGCCGGCCGAACAGCGCGCGGACGATGCGTCGACGGCATCCGGTGCGCCGGCCGCCTCGTATGCCGATGCGCTGGCGGCGTGGGAGCGTCAGTTCCTGACCGACGCACTCGCGGCCTGTGACGGGAAGGTCGTCGAAGCGGCCGCGCGCATCGGCATCGGTCGCGCGACGCTGTACAAGAAACTGGCGGCGCTCGGCATCGACCGATAGGCCGATCGGCGATGCCGATGCGGCCCGATGTAATGCATCGAACAGGAGATCACGATGAAACGGATCGGCATCGCAGGGGCGCTGACCATGTTGCTGGCGAGCTTCGCATTCGCGCAGGCCGGCGACGCCGACACGGCCGACGCGCGGCGCAACTGGTACAACGACCCGTTCGTCGCGCTGTCGCAAGACGTCGCCGAATGCCCGTTGCCGCTCGGCCCGTGGATGACGCGCGCGGAGATGACGGACGATGCGCACTATCGCGCCGAACGCGGCACGACCTGCTGGCTCGCCCATCGCTGCACGAAGCCGAACTCGTATATGTACGACGCGTCGATCGCCGATGCGGCGAAGGCGCACTTCGCCGGCTCCGATCGTCTGCGCGGCACGAGCCTGTGGATCACCGTGCAGCGACGTTTCATCTACGTCGAAGGATGTGCGGATACGAGCGTCGATCGCCAGGCGTTGCAACGCGAATTCGAGGCGCTTCCGGACGTCGAGCAGGTGTTCATTCGCATCACCGACGATCCGCGCAAGCGCTTGCCGTACAAGGCGCGCGGACAACCCGACCGCGCGCCGGACTGACGCTCGACGGGCCGCCCATGGCATACTCGCGACATTCAAAAAAAGGTTGACGGGAACCATAATGAAACACATGCTTGCGTCGGTCTGTCGGTGGCCTCGGGCGGCCGTGATGTTGGCTCTGGTTGCAGGGCTCGGCGGGTGCGGTGGCGGTGCTCCGCTGTTCACTTCGGACGGGCGCCCGACCACTCAGGTGCAATGCACCGGCAGCGACTGGAGCAATTGCACGGACAATGCCCGGGCCATGTGCAACGGAGATTTCGACGTGATCCAGCAATCGACGGATGACGCCGTGCGAAATCTTCTCTTCGCGTGCAAGAAGAAGAGCGGTTATTGATCCCGAAATGACCGGCTGAGGAGACCACGATCGGGCGAAGCGCTTTTCTGTTTGCTTGGTGTTACCTATTTTTCACGAATAACACTCACGGAGTCCCATCCATATGGCGACCTACAGGCAACTGTCCGCACAGCTCGAACGGCTTCAGCAAAAGATCGACAAGGAACGTGAAAAGGCGATTGCCGACGCGATTGCCGAAATCCGCGCGAAAATCGACGAATACGACATTACGCCGGAAGAACTCGGTTTTCGCCCGGCAGGATCGGGCGCAGCCGCTGCCGCCGCGAAGCCCAAGCGGACCTTGCCGCCGAAGTACCTGAACCCGAAGACGGGCGAGACCTGGAGTGGTCGCGGGCGGGCGCCGGCATGGCTCGGCAAGAATCGCGGACGTTTCCTGATCAAGGACTGACTCCCGAAAATCCTCACCTTTCGCGTATCGACTGACGGTGCGAACGGCCATGCGGCCTTCGCACCGTTTTGTTTTTGGGCGGTCGCCATGCGATTTTCCGTCGCGAATTGAAGTGCAATGCCGCGCAATGAACGGATCCCGTTTTGCGAATTCGCCGCGATCCGACTGCATATTGCGGGGAATTTCCGTAAACAGGCGCGTAATGGCGCAATGCACGCGCATTGGCATTCGCCATTTTCGCGGTGCATGCGCGACGCGGACTTTCATCACCTTTCGCGTGTTGGCGCGGTATGTCGTGCGATTCCCGAAGATACTCACCATGGCTCCTGTAAAACCTCACCTCTGAGCGCGCGACTGCAGCATCGTGCCGCGTTGCCTGCATCGTGCGAGCGGCACTGCGATGCCGGGCCGCGTGTGTTGCAGACCCATGATGCGAGCGTTGACGTCCGTCGAATAGTCGGCCGTTCGGCATATAGGCAGTCGCAGGCGCTTCGCCTATGCTTGGGGTTCGCGTCGATCGGCGCACGGCCCGCGTGGCCGCATGCCGATCGTGTCGTCTTTCGCCACCGCAGGGAGCCGATGTGACCGTTCGCCATCTCGATGCGTTGTTCCAGCCCAAGTCCGTTGCGGTCGTCGGCGCGTCGTCGCGCGCGGGCAGTATCGGCGCGATGGTGTGGTCGCGTGTGCTCGACGGCGCGTTCCAGGGGCCTGTCTGGCCGGTCAATCCGAAATATCGCGAGCTGGACGGGCATCCGGTCGTCTCGGATGTGGACCGATTGCCCGCGCCGCCGTCGGTTGCCGTGATCTGCACGCCGCCCGCGACCTGGGCCGGCATCGTGCGCAAGCTCGGTGAGCTGGGCACGCGGGTCGCGGTGATCGTCGGCGAGGCGCGCACCGATGCCGATCGCGCCGCGGTCGATCGCACGCTGAAGGCGGCGAAGCCGTTCGTGCTCCGTATCGTCGGGCCCGGCAGCCTCGGCGTGTTGTCGCCGGCGCGGCATGCGCATTTCGGCGCGCCTGCGTATACGGCGCGGTCGGGCGGCGTTGCATGGGTATCGCAATCGAATGCGTTGACGAACGCGGTGCTCGGCTGGGCCCATGCGCGGGGCCTCGGCTTTTCGCATGTCGTCGCGCTCGGCGGCGAATCGGACGTCGATGCGGGTGACGTTCTCGACTATCTGGCGAGCGATCCCGGCACGCGCGCGATCCTGCTCGAGCTCGATACCGTGCGCGCGGCGCGCAAGTTCATGTCGGCGGCGCGCGCGGCCGCACGCAACAAGCCGGTGCTCGCGTTACGTACCGGCCGTGCCGATCCCGGCGATGCGCTCTACACGGCGGCGTTCCAGCGCGCGGGTATGGTGCGCGTCGATGCGCTCGACGACCTGCTCGACGAAATCGAGACGCTCGGCGTGGGCCGCGTCACCGCACGGGGGGCGGCGACGCTCGTGACCAGCGATGCGGGCGTGGCGAAACTCGCGGTCGATGCGGTGGCCGAGGTGCGCGACGTGCTGACCGGCTGGTCGCCCGCGGCCACGTCGGCCGTCGCGGCCGCGCTGCCGCATCTCGCGGCGCCGGGCAATCCGCTCACGCTGGGCGACGATGCACGCCCCGAACACTTTGCCGCGGCGATCAAGGCGCTCGCCCCGTTTCCGCAGACGGGCACGCTGTTCGTCGTTCATTCCACTTCACACAGTGCGCCGGCCGACCTGGTCGCGCGCACGCTGATCGATTCGCGGCAGTACGCGCATCGCGGCATCCTCGCGTGTTTCTTCGGCGCGGTCGATGCGGCGACACGCGATGCGCTGCACGCGAACGGTATTCCGGTGCACACGACGCCGCAGCGGCTCGCACGTGCGTATGCGCGTCTCGTCGACTACAACCTCGGGCGCCAGCTGCTGATGCAGACGCCGGAGGGCACGCCGCCGCAGCCGGCCGAATGCGTGGCGTCCGCCCAGGCCGACGCGCGCCGCATGGTCGAAGCCGGGCAGCATGAACTGGCCGGCGAAGCCGCGCTGCGCTGGCTGTCCCATTTCGGTCTGCAGGGCGAGCAATCCAGCGAGCCGGCCGGCAAGAAGGTCGTCGATATCACGGTCGACATGTATGACGATTCGAACTTCGGTCCGGTGTTTCGCTACGCCGTGCCGCCGGCGGATGGCGTATCGGCGCCGTTCGTCGTCTACGGTCTGCCGCCGCTGAACACCGTGCTCGCCCGCGCGGTGATGGAGCGCTCGCCGTATGCGCGCAGCACGCCCGTCGAGCCGACGCTCGACGCGCTGACGGCGCTGTCGCAGGTCGTTTGCGACGTGCGCGAAGTCGTTGCGATGTCGGTCACGCTGCGCGTGCTGTCCGACCGCGCATGGGTCGTCGCGCCGCGCATCACGTTGGCTGCAGGGCGCAGCCGGCTCGCGATCATGCCGTATCCGCGGCACCTCGAGCAGACGCTCGAGTGGCATGGCGAGACGGTGACGATCCGTCCGATCCGTCCGGAGGACGAGGCCGCACACAACGAGCTGCTCGGTGCGATGACGCCGGAAGATCTGCGGATGCGTTTCTTCGGCGCGGTGCGCAGCTTCGATCATTCGCAGGTGGCGCGCATGACGCAGATCGACTACGACCGCGAGATGGCGTTCATCGTGTCGTTCACCGATGTGTCGGGGCGCGACCACACGCTCGCGGTGGCGCGCGCGGTCGCCGATCCCGACAACGAGACGGCGGAGTTCGCGATCGCGGTACGGCCCGACCAAAAGGGCAAGGGGCTCGGCCGGCTGATGATGATGCGCATCATCGACTACGCACGCTCGCGCGGCACCGCGTGGATGGTCGGCGAGGCGTTGCGCGAGAATACGGCGATGATTTCGCTCGCGAAATCGTGCGGGTTTGCGGTATCGACGACGGAGGAGCCGGGCGTCGTCGGGTTCAGGATGAAGTTGCAACCGTAGGCGTCAGTCTGTGGTCCCACGTTGCGAAGGTAACGCATGGCGTCGATGCTGCAATGTCTCGCCATGCCGCACGGTCACTCAGGAATGCAAAGGAGTTGAAACCAGTATCCGGCATGAAGCGCTCGCCGACGTGGCGAACCTGCCGGTCGAGGCGATATCGTGAAGCCCGCATCATGTCGGCAGAGGCGCGCCAGCGTGCTGCGATATTCGCCCTGCGCAACCGTTTCAAGCGATGTGCTTGCACGCATTCGTGGCCCTATTCCGGCTTCGCACATGCAAAGCCATCACGAAGGTGAGACTTTTCGGGAGCGGCGAGTGAGCTTTTCCGGGACAGCGCGGTGAGCCGATACGGGAGCGTTCGGTGAGCTTTCCCGGGAACGGCCGATGAGCGCCTGCGGGAAAGGCCGGTGAGCCTTTCCGGGACACCTCGGTGAGCACTTGCGGGAGCGATCGGTGAGGATGTTCGGGAGGCGTCAGTAAGCGTCTCCAGGAGCCTTCGGTGAGACTTTACGGGAGGCTGCGGTGAGCGCTTGCGGGATGCCGAGGTGAGCTTTTTCGGGAGCATGCGAACGCACGCCTGCCGCGGGCGCCGCGCCGGCCAATGCCGGCGTGACGCGCGGGTGTGGGCACGCAGGAAGCGTGCCCACGATCACATTCACGCAGCGAGTTTCGACGCCGCGTCGTTCACCTGATCACGCGAAATCGCGAGTTCCTCGAGGTGTGGATCGGCATAGACGGCACCGGTTTCGCGCTCGAGGCGGGCGATCGTCAGCGCACAGCGCGCGGCGTCTTTCGGCATCGCGATGAAGCGCTTGACCGACTCGCCGGACGTGAACGCGTCGAACAGTGCGCCGCGCACGTCGTCCGGAAGCGTCTTGGTCCACTGGTACGGCTTGCCGTTGAACGTGATCGACGGCGGCAGCGTGCGTTCCTTCTTGGTCGCCGTGATGAGCCCGTAGGTGCGCGCCGCGTCGCCGATCTGCTCGGGCGAGAAGAGTTCGTCAGGCGTGATGTCGAACTGCTCGATGTAGTTCTCGATCGCCTGCATTGCGGCGGCACGATCGTCGCGCTTCTTCTGCGCGCGCGCGACGATATCGCGCAGTTCGTCCGCTTCCTCGGGCGTGATCGTGAAGCTTGCCTGCTTCTGCTGAAGTTCGGAGAAACGCTGGAATTCTTGATCGTTCAGAAGTTTGGCCATGACATCCATCGGACACGACGGCCGCGACAACCGGCCGCCGTAGTTTTTGAGAGGGCCGCTATTCTAGCGTAGCGCCGCGGCTGCCCGATGCGACATCGCGCATCGGGCACCGCGCGGGCGTCGTGCGCAATCGCACCCGGCGCCGCTGCGCGATGCCCGGTGCGCGTTGGCGGCGAACCCGCGCGTCAGCAGGTCTCGGTGCGGCACATCGACAGATGGGCGGCCGTGTCGCGCAGTGCGTCGACGACCACGTCGACGGTCGGCGCCATGTGCGCATCGATCCGTCGCATGTACGGACACGTCAGCACGGCCATCGCATGGCCGGCCGGCCCGAGGATCGGCACGGTCAGGTCGGTCACGCCGTAGGCCTGGCGGCTGTCCTGGCGCAGGTAGCCGGACTGCCGGATCGACTGGCATGCATTCGCGAGCTCCTGCTCGTTCAGCGGCGTTTCGCCCTTGACCTTGCGGTGTTCGGCCAGCATGTGCGCGCGTTGCTCGGGGCCCTGGAACGCCAGCAGCGTGCGTCCCGACGCGGTATCGGCGAGCCCGACGCGCGAGCCGAGCCGGACCGACACGCCCCACGGGCCAGGCCCGTCCACTTGCGCGATCACGAGCAGGTTGCCGCGATCGTAGACGGACAGGTGGCACGATTGCTCGGCGGCATCGGCGAAGCGCTGCATCGGCGGCAGCGCTTCGGCGATCAGCCGGTTCATCGGTGGATGCCGGTGCGCAAGCGCGAACAACTTGAGGCTGAGCGTATAGCGGTCGCCGCCGGTCGAACGCATCACGTAGCGGCGTGCGACGAGGCGTTCGAGCATCCGGTAGATCTCGCTCGCGTTACGGCCGAGTTCCTTCGTGATTTCGGTGCGGGTGAGTCCTTCCTTCTGCTCGGACAGGAGTTCGAGAATATCGAGGCCCTTGTCGAGCGCGGGTGCGCGATAGCGGTCGATAGCGGCCATCGATTCCCGTGCGTCGCTGCCGGGAAGCGGGTCGTTGGTTGTCTGCATTGTCGGTGTGAGGTTGGGGGATTACCGTCGATCGGTTGGCGACGCACGCTGGCCGGTTCTGCACGCGTATAGGGCGGGCCCGCGGATGGCAATGAAAGCCATCCGTATGAGCTTAGCAATAAACATACAGTGTGCAATGCAGCGTCTTTTTACCGATCATTACCGGACAAGAACGGATGGGCAAACGTTTCCGATGACAGGGGCACCCCGAATAGCCAGTATTCATGCACCGATGGCAGGCGCCACTACGAACGATGGTCGTTCCACCGACGCCGGTGCGGCGCGTGCTGCGCCGCAGCGTCGGCAGGCGCACCAATAGTCGGTATCCGTCGCGCGTCATTTCACGGCGCGCGGCCGATGGTACAAAGGCTTGCGGGCCAGCGACGGCGCGGCCGCGCGTGCAGCCGGCCGGCATGGACCGGCACGCGTCGCGGATGCCGGGCCGTCGTCGCCGATGCGCAGACCGGCGGCCGCCCGTTCGATGCGCGCCGTACTTCCGTACGGCGCCGCGATCGCTGCGCCCGCGCGACCCTCGCGCGTCGACGGCATCCCGCATGCGGCGCCGACGCGTGCAATCGACGATCGACAATCAGTCCGGCGCGCGGCTGCGAAAGGCCGCGTCGGCCGGTATCCTGTCCCATTCGACAACAGAGGTTAAGCACGATGAAACTGCTTCGCTATGGCCCGTCCGGCCAGGAAAAGCCCGGCATCCTCGACGCGGCCGGCCGGATTCGCGACCTGTCCGCGCATGTGCCGGATCTTGCCGGCGAGGTGCTGTCCGACGCGGGTCTCGCGCGGCTGCGCGCGATCGATCCGGCCACGCTGCCGCTCGTGTCGGGCGAGCCGCGCATCGGCGCGTGCGTCGGTCACGTCGGCAAGTTCATCGGCATCGGCCTGAACTATGCCGACCATGCAGCCGAAGCCGGCATGCCGGTGCCGAAGGAGCCCGTCGTATTCGGCAAGTGGACGAGCTCGATCTGCGGCCCGAACGACGGCATCGACATCCCGAAGGGTTCGGTCAAGACCGACTGGGAAGTCGAACTGGGCGTCGTGATCGGCGCGAAGTGCAAGGACGTCGACGAAGCGCGCGCGCTCGATTACGTCGCGGGCTACTGCGTCGTCAACGACGTGTCCGAGCGCGAATGGCAGATCGAGCGCGGCGGCCAATGGGACAAGGGCAAGGGTTTCGACACGTTCGGCCCGATCGGCCCGTGGCTCGTCACGCGCGACGAGGTACCCGATCCGCAGCGTCTCGACCTGTGGCTCGAAATCGACGGCCACCGTTATCAGAACGGTAACACGCGCACGATGGTGTTCACCGTCGCGCAGCTGATCGCGTATCTGTCGACCTGCATGACGCTGCAGCCGGGCGACGTAATCACGACCGGTACGCCACCGGGCGTCGGCATGGGGATCAAGCCGTCGCCGGTATTCCTGAAGGCCGGCCAGATGGTGCGCCTCGGGATCGACGGGCTCGGCGAGCAGTTGCAGAGCACGCGCCACGCGCAATGAGCGCGTGAGCGACGAGGGCCGGCTGGAGGACGCAGCCCCCCGTGCTGGCCATGCTGCCCGCCACGTCGGCATGAATGCCAGCGGCGAGCGGCGCGCCCCGAACGACGAGGCAGCTCAAACCAGGGGCCCGATTCCGCGCGATGCGGAATCGGGCCCTTGTCGCTTGTCCGCGGCGGTGCGAAGCGGATCAGACCACGTTGTCCAGTTCGCAATGCGCTTCGAGCCGATATCCGTCGGGGTCGACGACGAACGCCGCGTAGTAGCCCGGGCCGTAGTGCTCGCGCTTGCCGGGGCCGCCGTTGTCCTTGCCGCCGTGCTCGAGCGCGGCGCGGTAGAACGCATCGACCTCGACCGGCGACGCGGCCTTGAACGACAGGTGCAACCCCGAATCGGGATCGGCGACGACCGGGCGAGCCGCGTGCTGCAACCACAGCTCGGGCTCGGTCGTGCCGTACCCGATCGCGTTGTCGTCGCTATACAGACGCTTGTAGCCGAGTGCGCCAAGCGTGCTGTCGTAGAAGGTGCGGCTGCGGCCAACGTGTGCAACGCCGAATGAAAGGTGATCGATCATCTGTGGTTCTCCTTGAACTGAGGGGGACGTCAGAACGGCAAACCTGCCTGGAGGCACCATGCCAGCCGCTTGCAGCGAAGCGCGCCGAGCGTACTCGCCTCGTACGTGCGGCCGGCGACGGTGTGGATAACGCTGAACGAAAAGCGATCGATCATCTGTGTCTCCTTGGATTGAAGGGAGCGTCGGTGCAGCACCTTTTTTAACCACCATGCCGGTTATGTTAGAAATCGCTCCGGCGCTTGTCAACCGGCATGGTGGTTAGATACGATCGCGTCATGAGAAAAACGCAACCTTCCGTCGCGATCGACTGCCTGATCCCGGCGCCGCCCGAGACGTTGAGCCTCGATTTCGCGAACACGCTGTACTGGCGCGGCAGCGACCCGCCGACGGAAACCTTCGGCGCGCTGGACGACCTGCTCGCGTGGTGCCGCGAGCAGGCCGGCGTACCGGCCGGGCTGGTCGACGCGTGTCGTGAGCAATATCCGAACCCGAAGAAGAATGACGAGCCTCCGATGCTCGCGCAGGCGCTCGCATTGCGCGAGGCGCTCTACCGGCTCTTTCACGCGCAAGCGGAGCAGCGCGAGCCACAGCCCGACGATCTCGCGCTGCTCGGCGGCTTTCTGGCGGAAGCGTCGCCGCGCGTTGCGCTGGCGCGCGTCGACGGCCGCTACGCGTGGCGGATCGATGCGTCAGGTGCGACGCTCGCGGGGCTGCTGAGTCCGGTGCTGTGGTCGGCGATCGACCTGCTCGGCGGCGCGCGGCTCGCGAAGGTCAAGCGCTGCGCGAACGATGCATGCCAGTGGCTGTTCATCGACGACAGCAAGAACGGCAGCCGACGCTGGTGCTCGATGTCGTCGTGCGGCAATCGCGCGAAGGCGTATCGCCACTATCACAAGGCCGAATGACGGGGCGGCCCGAACCTATTTCGCCGACAGCTTGCGCCACAGCGTCGTCTTGCTGATGCCGAGCATCGCGCAGGCGCGATCGCGGTCGCCGCCGCACGCGTCGAGTACCGCGCGGATCTCGTCGGCTTCCGCGCGACGGCGGCGTGCGTGGAGCGTTTGTCCATCGTCGTCGGCGCCCCCACCGGCGTCGGGCGGCGCGGCGAACAGCTCGGGCGCGATCACCTGCAGCGCGCCGGCGGCGAGCGCCGCACACGCGGCGTCCGGATCGCTCTCGTCGACGTCCTCGGCCAGCTCCACCGCGATCCGCTCGACCACGTTCTGCAACTCGCGCACGTTGCCCGGCCAGCGGTAGCGCGCGAGCGTCGCTTGCGTCGCGCCGAGCACGCGCAGCGCGTCGTCGGTGTCGCGCACGCGTTCGGCGAGACGCGGCTCGCGCCGCGCGGCCTGCACGAGCAGCGTCGCCGCGAGCGCGGGAATGTCGGCCGCGCGTTCGCGCAGCGGCGGCAGGCCGACGTTCAGGATGTTGAGCCGGTAATAGAGATCCGCGCGGAACGTGCCGGCCTCGACGGCCGCGAGCAGCGGCCGGTGCGTCGCGGCGATCACGCGCACGTCGATGCGGATCGGCTCGGTCGAGCCGAGGCGGATCACTTCGCGTTCCTGCAGCACGCGCAGCAGCCGGCTCTGCAGCGACGGCGGCATCTCGCCGATTTCGTCGAGAAACAGCGTGCCGCGATGCGCGGCCTCGAACAGGCCGGTCTTGCCGCCGCGTCGCGCGCCGGTGAATGCGCCTTCCTCATAGCCGAACAGTTCGCTCTCGAGCAGCGCTTCCGGAAACGCGCCGCAGTTGACCGCGACGAACGGATAGCTGCGCCGCGCGGACAGCGCATGCAGGCTCTGCGCGATCATTTCCTTGCCGGTGCCGCTTTCGCCGAGCACGAGCACGGTCGCGTCGGATTTCGCATAGCGGCGCACGAGCTCGCGCACGCGCGTCATCGGCGCCGAGGCGCCGACCACGTCGTCGAGCGCATAGCGGGCCGCGAACTGCTGCGTGGTCGGTTGCGAACGCAGCGCGCGATCGAGCCGTTCGACCGCGCGCGATTCCTGGAACGTCAGCACGCTGCCCGACGTGACGCCGCGATCGACGAGCGGCCCGCGATGCACGACGTAGCGCACGCCGCGCACGGTCGCGAGCGCGTCGCCGTCCTCGCCGCGCAGCGTGCGCAGTTCGGGCCGCAGGTCGACGAGCGCGCGGCCGACGGCCGCCGCGGGTTCGACCCCGAGCGCCGACGCGAGCCGTTCGTTGATCGCCTCGACGCGGCCGTGCGCGTCCAGCGCGACCACACCGTCACGCAGATGCTGCAGCAGCGTGTCGAGCCGCTGGCGGCGGAATGCCTCGGCGTGCGTCGCATACGCGACTTCGAGCGCCGTCTCGACGGCCTTGCGCACCGACGCGTGCGAATACAGGAACACCGCGCCCATGCCGGCGCTGGCCGCGAGATCGGTGACGAGGCCGGGGCCGACGATCGTCTCGATGCCGCGATCGCGCAGGTCGTGCACGCAGGCTTCCGCTTCCTGCGCGGACTGATATGACGCAAACTGCACGTCGAGGCCGTACGCGGCGACGAAGCGACGCACTTCGGGCGGCGTTTCGCCGGCGCTGACGAGCGCGATCCGCGTCGCGTCGCGTCGCGCGCGCGCGAGCGCCTGCATCACGTCGAAGCCGGTCGGCGACACGACCACCACCGGCACCTGCGCACGCGTTTTCAGGAAGCCGCCGTTCGAGCCGGCCGCGACGATCACGTCGGGCCGCGCGGTGCCCGCCTCGGCGATCGCGCCGAGCGCATCTTCATAGGCGCGCGTCACGATGCGCACGTCGGCGCGTTCGTCGAACTCGCCGGCGATCTCGCGAAACAGGTCGCGCAGGCGGCTGATGCCCATTGCCCAGATGCGCGGACGCACCGTGCGGTCGGCCGGGCCGACGGGCTTGGTCGAAGAGAGGTCCATGACCGCCGATTATGCGCGCGCGATTTCATTTTTGAAACACGAAATTGCCGAATTGAAATCTTCCGGCGCCGTCTCGCCCGGGGCGGGTGCTTAAGAATCAGTGGGTTAGCGACGTTTCGCAAGCTGGCCCGGTCCTTGCTGTTATCGGGCATTCCATCAGGAGGCCGTTCATGAGCAATACGCATCTTCAGAGCGCCGGCGCGAAGTTCCGCGCGGCAGTCGCGGCCGAGCAGCCGCTGCAGGTGGTCGGCGCGATCACCGCGTACGCGGCCAAGATGGCGCAGGCCGTCGGCTTCAAGGCCGTGTACCTGTCGGGCGGCGGCGTCGCCGCGAACTCGCTCGGCATCCCCGACCTCGGCATCAGCACGATGGAAGACGTGCTGATCGACGCGAACCGGATCACCAACGCGACCGACCTGCCGCTGCTGGTCGACATCGACACGGGCTGGGGCGGTGCATTCAACATTGCGCGCACGGTCCGCTCGTTCATCAACGCCGGCGTCGCGGCCGTGCACCTCGAGGACCAGGTCGGCCAGAAGCGTTGCGGCCACCGTCCTGGCAAGGAAGTCGTGCCGATCGACGAAATGGTCGATCGCGTGAAGGCCGCGGTCGATGCGCGTACCGACGACCAGTTCGTGATCATGGCGCGCACCGACGCGGCTGCCGCGGAAGGGATCGACTCGGCGATCGAGCGCGCGGTCGCGTACGTCGAAGCCGGCGCGGACATGATCTTCCCGGAAGCGATGAAGACGCTCGACGACTACCGCCGCTTCAAGGCTGCCGTGAAGGTGCCGATCCTCGCGAACCTGACCGAATTCGGCTCGACGCCGCTGTTCACCGTCGACGAGCTGCGCGAGGCGAACGTCGACATCGCGCTGTACTGCTGCGGCGCGTATCGCGCGATGAACAAGGCCGCGCTGAACTTCTACGAAACGCTGCGCCGCGACGGCACGCAGAAGGCGGCCGTGCCGACGATGCAGACGCGCGCCGAGCTGTACGACTTCCTCGGCTATCACGAATACGAGCGCAAGCTCGACGAACTGTTCGCGCAGGGCAAGAAGTAACGCGGCCCGCATCCCCCGATACCCATTGGAGAAACAAAACATGAGCGAGACGAAAGACGCAGCAGCACCGGCCGCCGCAGGCGCATTCAAGCCGAAGAAGTCGGTGGCGCTGTCGGGCGTGACGGCCGGCAACACCGCGCTGTGCACGGTCGGCAAGACCGGCAACGACCTGCACTATCGCGGCTACGACATTCTCGACGTCGCCGAATCGTGCGAATTCGAGGAAATCGCGCACCTGCTGGTGCACGGCACGCTGCCGAACCTGACCGAACTGGCTGCGTACAAGACCAAGCTGCGCGCGCTGCGCGGCCTGCCGAGCGCGCTGAAGGCCGCGCTCGAGCAGATTCCGGCGTCGGCGCATCCGATGGACGTGATGCGCACCGGCGTGTCGGTGCTCGGCACCGTGCTGCCGGAAAAGGACGACCACAACCTGCCGGGCGCGCGCGACATCGCCGACCGCCTGATGGCGTCGCTCGGCTCGATGCTGCTGTACTGGTATCACTTCTCGCACAACGGCAAGCGCATCGAAACGGAAACCGACGACGATTCGATCGGCGGCCACTTCCTGCACCTGCTGCACGGCAAGACGCCGTCGAAGTCGTGGGTCGAGGCGATGCACACGTCGCTGATCCTGTACGCGGAGCACGAATTCAACGCATCGACGTTCACGGGGCGCGTGATCGCGGGCACGGGCTCGGACATCTACTCGGCGATCACCGGCGCGATCGGCGCGCTGCGCGGGCCGAAGCACGGCGGCGCGAACGAGGTCGCGTACGAAATCCAGAGCCGCTACAGCTCGCCTGACGACGCCGAAGCCGACATCCGCCGCCGCGTCGAGAACAAGGAAGTGGTGATCGGCTTCGGTCACCCGGTCTATACGATCTCCGATCCGCGCAACAAGGTGATCAAGGGCGTCGCGCACAAGCTGTCGAAGGAAGCGGGCGACCTGAAGCTGTACGACATCGCCGAGCGCCTCGAATCGGTGATGTGGGACGCGAAGAAGATGTTCCCGAACCTCGACTGGTTCAGCGCCGTGTCGTATCACATGATGGGCGTGCCGACCGCGATGTTCACGCCGCTGTTCGTGATCTCGCGTACGTCCGGCTGGAGCGCGCACATCATCGAGCAACGCATCGACAACAAGATCATCCGCCCGAGCGCGAACTACACGGGCCCGGAAGACCTGCAGTTCGTGCCGATCGAGAAGCGCTGAAACGCCCGCCGCGCGTGCCGGCGCCCGTGAGGATGCGGGCCGCCGGCGCGCGCGGAACGTCATACCCAGATTTCCGCCCCACATCATGAATACCGCCAACCGCAAACCCCTGCCCGGCACGTCGCTGGACTATTTCGACGCGCGTGCCGCGGTCGACGCGATCGCGCCCGGCGTGTACGACACGCTGCCGTACACGTCGCGCGTGCTCGCCGAAAACCTCGTGCGCCGCTGCGATCCGGCGATCCTCGCCGATTCGCTGAAGCAGATCATCGAGCGCAAGCGTGAACGCGATTTCCCGTGGTTCCCGGCGCGCGTGGTGTGCCACGACATCCTCGGGCAGACGGCGCTCGTCGATCTCGCCGGCCTGCGCGACGCGATCGCGGACGGCGGCGGCGACCCGGCGAAGGTGAACCCGGTCGTGCCGGTGCAACTGATCGTCGACCACTCGCTCGCCGTCGAATGCGGCGGCTTCGATCCGGACGCGTTCGCGAAGAACCGCGCGATCGAGGATCGCCGCAACGAGGATCGCTTCCACTTCATCGAGTGGACGAAGAAGGCGTTCGAGAACGTCGACGTGATCCCGCCGGGCAACGGCATCATGCACCAGATCAACCTCGAGAAGATGTCGCCGGTGATCCAGGCGCAGGATGGCGTCGCGTTCCCGGACACCTGCGTCGGCACCGACAGCCACACGCCGCACGTCGACGCGCTCGGCGTGATCGCGATCGGCGTCGGCGGGCTCGAAGCCGAGAACGTGATGCTCGGCCGCGCGTCGTGGATGCGCCTGCCCGACATCGTCGGCGTCGAGCTGACCGGCAAGCGCCAGCCCGGCATCACCGCGACCGACGTGGTGCTCGCGCTGACCGAGTTCCTGCGCAAGGAAAAAGTGGTCGGCGCGTACCTGGAATTCCGCGGCGAAGGCGCGGCGAGCCTCACGCTCGGCGATCGCGCGACGATCTCGAACATGGCGCCCGAATACGGCGCGACCGCCGCGATGTTCTTCATCGACGGCCAGACGATCGACTACCTGCGCCTCACCGGCCGCAGCGACGAGCAGGTGAAGCTGGTCGAGACCTACGCGAAGGCAGCGGGCCTGTGGGCCGATACGCTCGCGAACGCGCAGTACGAGCGCACGCTGACGTTCGACCTGTCGAGCGTCGTGCGCAACATGGCCGGCCCGTCGAACCCGCACAAGCGGCTGCCGACGTCGGATCTCGCCGCGCGCGGCATCGCCGGCCAGTGGGAAGAGAAGCCGGGCGAGATGCCCGACGGCGCGGTGATCATCGCCGCGATCACGAGCTGCACGAACACCAGCAACCCGCGCAACGTGATCGCCGCCGCCTTGCTCGCACGCAACGCGAACGCGAAGGGCCTCACGCGCAAGCCGTGGGTGAAGAGCTCGCTCGCGCCCGGCTCGAAGGCGGTCGAACTGTATCTGGAAGAAGCGAACCTGTTGCCCGAACTCGAGAAGCTCGGCTTCGGCATCGTCGCGTTCGCGTGCACGACCTGCAACGGGATGTCGGGCGCGCTCGATCCGAAGATCCAGCAGGAGATCGTCGATCGCGACCTGTACGCGACGGCCGTGCTGTCCGGCAACCGCAACTTCGACGGCCGCATTCACCCGTATGCGAAGCAGGCGTTCCTCGCGTCGCCGCCGCTCGTGGTCGCGTATGCGATCGCCGGCACTATCCGCTTCGACATCGAGCGTGACGTGCTCGGCCACGATCCGGACGGCCAGCCCGTCACGCTGAAGGACATCTGGCCGACCGACGAGGAGATCGACGCGATCGTCGCGTCGAGCGTGAAGCCCGAACAGTTCCGCAAGGTCTACGAGCCGATGTTCGCGCGCAGCGCCGATGCGGGCGAGCGCGCGGCGCCGCTGTACGACTGGCGCGCGCAGAGCACGTACATCCGCCGTCCGCCGTACTGGGAAGGCGCGCTGGCCGGCGAGCGCACGCTGAAGGGCATGCGCCCGCTCGCGGTGCTCGGCGACAACATCACGACCGACCACCTGTCGCCGTCGAACGCGATCCTGCCGAACAGCGCGGCCGGCGAGTACCTCGCGAAGATGGGCCTGCCGGAAGAGGACTTCAACTCGTACGCAACGCACCGGGGCGACCACCTGACCGCGCAGCGCGCGACCTTCGCGAACCCGACGCTCGTCAACGAGATGGCGGTCGTCGACGGCGCGGTGAAGAAGGGCTCGCTCGCGCGCGTCGAGCCGGAAGGCAAGGTCATGCGGATGTGGGAAGCGATCGAGACGTACATGAATCGCAAGCAGCCGCTGATCGTCGTGGCCGGCGCCGACTACGGCCAGGGCTCGTCGCGCGACTGGGCCGCGAAGGGCGTGCGGCTCGCGGGCGTCGAGGCGATCGCCGCCGAAGGCTTCGAGCGCATCCACCGCACGAACCTGATCGGGATGGGCGTGCTGCCGCTCGAGTTCAAGCCGGGCACCAACCGGACGACGCTCGGCATCGACGGCACCGAGACCTTCGACGTGATCGGCGAGCGCACGCCGCGCGCCGATCTCACGCTCGTGATTCACCGCAAGAACGGCGAACGCGTCGAGGTGCCGATGACGTGCCGGCTCGATACGGCCGAGGAAGTGTCGATCTACGAAGCGGGCGGCGTGCTGCAGCGGTTCGCGCAGGACTTCCTCGAATCGTCGCAGGCAGCCTGACCGGCGCACATTGAGAACACAGACATGGCTCATATTCCTCAAATCAGGATTCCCGCGACCTACATGCGCGGCGGCACCAGCAAGGGTGTGTTCTTCCGGCTGCAGGATCTGCCGGACGCCGCGCAGACGCCGGGCGCCGCGCGCGACGCGCTGCTGCTGCGCGTGATCGGCAGCCCCGATCCGTACGGCAAGCAGATCGACGGGATGGGCGGCGCGACGTCGTCCACCAGCAAGACGGTGATCGTGTCGAAGAGCACGCGGCCGGGGCACGACGTCGACTACCTGTTCGGTCAGGTCGCGATAGACAAGGCGTTCGTCGACTGGACCGGCAACTGCGGCAACCTGTCGGCGGCGGTCGGCCCGTTCGCGATCAGCGGCGGGCTGGTCGATCCGGCGCGCGTGCCGCGCGATGGCGTCGCGACCGTGCGGATCTGGCAGGCGAACATCGGCAAGACGATCATCGCCCATGTGCCGATCACGAACGGCGCGGTGCAGGAGACGGGCGACTTCGAGCTGGACGGCGTCACGTTCCCGGCCGCCGAGGTGCAGCTCGAATTCATGGACCCGGCCGCAGAGGAAGAAGGCGCGGGCGGCTCGATGTTCCCGACCGGCAACCTCGTCGACGACCTAGCCGTGCCGGGTATCGGCACGCTGAAGGCGACGATGATCAACGCAGGCATCCCGACGATCTTCGTCGACGCGGAAGCGATCGGCTACACGGGCACGGAGCTGCAGGACGCGATCAACGGCGACCCGAAGGCGCTCGACAAATTCGAGACGATCCGTGCGCACGGCGCATTGCGGATGGGCCTGATCGACACGCTCGACGAAATCGCGACGCGGCAGCACACGCCGAAGATCGCGTTCGTCGCGAAGCCGGCCGACTACGTCGCGTCGAGCGGCAAGCGCGTGAACGCGGGCGACGTCGACCTGCTGGTGCGCGCGATGTCGATGGGCAAGCTGCACCACGCGATGATGGGCACGGCGGCGGTCGCGATCGGCACGGCCGCGGCGATCCCCGGCACGCTCGTCAATCTCGCGGCGGGCGGCGGCGAACGCCACGCGGTGCGCTTCGGCCATCCGTCGGGTACGCTGCGCGTTGGCGCGGAAGCGCGGCGCGAGAACGGCGAGTGGACCGTCACGAAGGCGATCATGAGCCGCAGCGCGCGCGTGTTGATGGAAGGCTGGGTGCGGGTGCCGGGGGATGCGTTCTGAGCGTGGTCGTCGGGATCGGCGCGGATGCGGGCGGCTTCGGCCGCCCGCATTGTTTTGGTCAGCCGTGCAGGAACCGGCGCAGCGCGTCGTGGCTCAGGCGGCGCGCCGTTTCCGACACTCGCGCGCCGGGCACGAGGTCGAATCCATGGACGCCGCCGGGCAGCACGTGCAGTTCGGTCGGCACGCCTGCGCGCAGCAGGCGCTGCGCGTAGTCGAGATTTTCGTCGAGGAACAGGTCGAGCGAGCCGACCGACAGGAACGTGGGCGGCAGGCCGTCGAGCCGCGTGGCGCGCGCGGCCGCCGCGTACGGCGACACGCCGTCGATGCCCGGGGCGTGACCGAGCAGCGCGGTCCAGCCGAACCGGTTGTTGGCCGCATGCCAGATGAATTCTCCGGCATGCGGATGCGGCGGGCGCGTGCAGGTGCGATCGTCGAGCATCGGATAGATCAGGTGCTGGAACGCGAGCGGGAATTCGCCGCGGTCGCGGGCCAGCAGCGCCAGCGCGGCGGCTAGCCCGCCGCCCGCGCTTTCGCCCGCCACGCCGATCCGCGCGGCGTCGATGCCGAGGGTATCGGCGTGACGGAACACCCATGCGAGCGCCGCGTAGCAGTCTTCGATCGCACCGGGAAACACCGTTTCCGGCGCGAGGCGATAGTCGATCGAGATCAGCGCGCAGCCGAGGTGTGTGACGAGCAACCGGTGCACCGCTTCGAGCTCCTTCGCCGCGCCGCGCACGAAGCCTCCGCCGTGCAGGTGGACGATCGCTGGTAGCGGGCGCGCGTGGCCGTCGGGCAGATAGACGAGGACCGGGACGTCCGGCGCGCCGGACGGGCCGGGCACCGTGCGGCGTTCGAGCGTGCTGCCGGTCGGGTCGGGCGGCGGCAGCGGCAGCACGCGCTGGCGCGACTGCGCGAGGTTGTCGGCATCGAGCGTGACGGTCGGCCAGGTCTCGAGCAGCGGGCGGATTTCAGGATCGACGAGATGCAGGGTGTTCAACGCAGGGCTCCATCGTGGAAGTGGGCGGCGCGCCGCGGTCAGAGCACGCTGCGCGCGACGACCCAACGGTGCACCTCGGTCGGGCCTTCGAAGATGCGCATCAGCCGCGCTTCGCTGGCCATCTGCTGCAACGGCATTTCCTTCGTCATGCCCATCGCGCCGAGCGTCTGCATCGCATGATCGATCACGGTCCACGCCATTTCGGTCGCGAACACCTTGACCATCGAGATCTGCGTGCGGGCATCCTGCCCGGCATCCACGCGCGCGGCCGCTTCGTAGGTCATCAGGCGGCATGCGTGGATCTGCGTGAGCGCGTCGGCGACCCACCACTGGACCGCCTGACGCTCCGCGAGCGGCACGCCGAAGGTCGTGCGCTGTTTCGCATGGTCGCACAGCAGCGCGACCGCGCGCTCGGCGCGGCCGATGCACCACGCGGCCATCTCCAGCCGCCGGTTCGCGAGCCGGGCCTGCATCGGCGTGAAGCCGGCGCCTTCCGGGCCAAGCAGTTGCGCGGCGGGAATGCGGCAGTCTTCCAGCACGATTTCGTAGGTCGACAGCCCGCCGATCATCGGAATCCGGCGTTCGATGATGAAACCCGGCGTGTCGCGATCGACGATGAACGCCGACATGCCGCCGCGCTTGCCCTTGCTGCGATCGGTCAGCGCCATCACGATCGTCCAGTCGGCATCGGCCGCGTGGCTGATCCAGATCTTCCGGCCGTTCAGCACCCAGCCGTCGCCGTCGTGCACGGCGGTCGTCGACAGCGCGCCCGGGTCGGAGCCGGCGCCCGGCTCGGAGATCGCCATCGCGGCACGCGTGGCGCCGCGTGCGTACGGGTCGAGATAGCGCGCGCGCTGCGCATCGTCGGCCGCATCGCACAGCATCCGCAGGTTCGGCGAGTCGGGCGGCAGGATGTACGGGGTGACGGTCGTGCCGATCGCCTCGTTCACGCCGACCATCGCGACGGCCGGCAGATCCGAGCCGCCCACGTCGAGCGGCGCGTCGAGTCCCCACAGGCCGAGTTGCCGGGAGCGCTCGTCGAGGTGCGCACGTTCGTCGACGAGCAGCCCGAAGCGCTGGCCGTCGGCCTCGCGCGCCATCACCGCCGCTTCGAGCGGAATCAGTTCGTCCTTCACGAAACGCGCGACGAGATCCCGGATCATCCGGTGTTCGAGTTCGAGTTCGAAATTCATGTGGGTAGGTGCGTACAGGAGAGGAAGAAGCCGTGCCGTCAGCCGGCGTTCGCGCGCGCCGCCGCGCGGGCGCGCAGCGTCCCGAGCAACGCGAGCGCGCCGGCCGCCAGCAGCGCGGCATTGAAATAGAGGCCGCCGCGCATCGATCCGGTGGCCGTGTTGAGCACGCCCATCAGGAACGGGCTCGCGAATCCGCCGATCGCGCCGGTCATCGTGATCGCCGCGATCGCGACCGCCATCGAGCGCTTCGGCAGCGCGAGCCCCGGCAGCACCCAGAACGCGGGCAGCGCCGCGGCGTGCGTGGCGACCGCGATGCACAGCGCGATCATCAGATGCGACGTGCCGGCGCTGCTCGCGAGACCAGCGAGCGCCGCCGCGCACGCGAGCATCGCGACGGCGCCGTGCTTGCGCCATTCGCGCCGGCGCTCGGTGCGCCAGCCCATCGCGAGCATGCCGACGATGCCGCACAGGTACGGCAGCGCGGATATCAGCCCGATCTGCATCGCGCCATGCAAGCCGCCGCGATGCAGGATCACGGGCATCCAGAACACCAGCGCGTAGCCGGCGGCCGCGATCGCGAAATTGGCCGCGCACAGCAGCCAGAAATCGCGGTGCGCGAGCAACGACCGCGCCGCGTTCGCGGCCGGCGTATCGGCTTCGGCCTGCGCATGCGCGGCGCGCAGCGTGGCCTTGTCTGCGTCCGACAGCCAGCGTGCGTCATCCGGCCGGTCGTCGAGAAAGCGTAGCGCGACGAGGCCGAGCGCGCTGCTCGGCAGCCCTTCGACGACGAACAGCCATTGCCAGCCGCTCAGGCCGCCCAAGCGGTCGAAGTACGACAGGATCGCGCCCGACACGGGGCCGGCGATCAACCCTGCGAGATACAGCGCGGTCATGAACAGCGCGAACGCCTTGGCGCGCTGCCGTGGCGGATACCACGCGCCGAGATAGAACAGGATGCCGGGGAAGAAGCCGGCCTCGAACACGCCCAGCAGGAAGCGGCACGCGTAGAACTGCGCGGGCGTCGTGACGAACATCGTCGCGGCCGAGCCGAGGCCCCACAGCACCATGATCCGGGCAATCGTCCGCCGCGCGCCGATCCGCGCGAGCCACGCGTTGCTCGGAATCTCGAACGCCATGTAGCCGATGAAGAAGATGCCCGCACCGAGCCCGTAGACGGCGTCGGAGAAGTGCAGCTCGGCGGCCATCTGCGCGTGTGCGAAGCCGATGTTGATCCGGTCGATGAACGACAGCGTGTAGCAGAGGATCAGGAACGGCAGCAGCCGGCGCGAGATCCGGCGATACAGCGCCTGCGTCGCGCCGTCGTCGTCGACGGCCGGGTGGGTCGAAAGGGTCGGGGTCATGGGCACTCCGTCAGAAGCGGTGAACGATGCCGAGCGCGAACACTTGCTCGGTGCCGCCTGCTTGCGGCTGCAGGCCGGCGACGACGGTATTGCGGGCGTCGCCGCCGTTCTTCATGTAGAGATAGCGGGCGTAGAGCGAAGTCCGCTTCGACAGCGGATGGTCGTAGCCGACGCCGAGCGCAGTCGCGTCGTTTGCCGAACCCTTCACGTCGCGGCGCACCACCGACACGAGCACGCGATCGAGCGCGCCGACGTTGATCGACGCACCGACGCTCGCGGTCGAGAACGCGGGCAGGCGCGCCGCCGTGCCGACGCCGTACAGGAACGCGGCGTACAGCTTGACCCGCGCGAATGCGTAGTTGGTCGCGAACACGTAGTGGCGGGTCGTCGACGGCGCGACGACGGGTCCCAGGTTGCCGGCCGACGTATCGCCCTGGAAGCCGGCGCCGACATAGAGGCCGCCGATCCGGTACTGCAGCCCGGCGCCGTAGTTGCGTCCAGCCTGTGTCGACAGCGCGTTCGGCGTCGGAAAGCCGTACGTGGCCATCACGCGCAGGCCGTTCCAGTCGGGGCTCAGGTACGACGCCGCCTGGTTGAAGCGCGGAATCGGTGGCGTCGTGTTGCTCGTGATCGTGTCCGTCGACGTCGCGAGCAGCGCGAGCGGCGACAGCCGCTCGTTGAGTCCGAACGGATCGCCGTCGTACACGACGTAGAACGCGGGCGTGTATTGCCGGCCGAGCCGCAGGTCGCCGTAGCGCGCGTTCTGCAGCGACACGTATGCCTGCCGGTAGAACAGCGTGCCGCCCTGGAACGATCCGTCGGCCGGCGAGAAGCCGCTTTCCAGCACGAATTTCGTCGACGTGCCGCCGCCGAGATCCTCGACGCCCGTCAGGCCGAAGCGGCTCGTCGACGCGCCGCCGCCGCTTTGCCGCATGCTCGACAAACTGCCGACGCGATCGAATTCGACGTAGCTGTCGACGATCCCGTACAGCGTGACCGACGACGCGTGCGCCGGCGTGGCGCACAGCACGCACGCGCTGACCAGGAATGCTTTTCGTTGCATGAAGGTGTCTCCGTCCATGTTTTATTGGCGCGCCCGCGTTCTGGGAGCGGTGCGCGCGGGTGTCGCGGTGCGGTGCCGGGCTCAGCGCCCCTTGAACACCGGCTTGCGCTTCTCGAGAAACGCGCGGGCGCCCTCGATCCGGTCCTCGCTCGCGTAGACGTCGGGGCCGACGTCCAGCCGCAGCGCGGCGGCCACCGGCAGCCCCTGGCTGCGGGTCGCGGTTTCCTTGATGCGGCGGATCGTGAGCGGTGCGTTCGCGGCGATCGTCTGCGCCAGCTCGCGCACGGTGTCGTCGAGCGCGGCGCCCGGCACGACGCGGTTCAGCAGGCCGACGCGTTGCGCTTCGTCTGCGTCGAAGCGGCGGCCCGTGAACAGCAGCTCCATCGCGATCGCGTGCGGCAACATGCGCGGCAGCAGCACGCTAGCGAAGTTCGCGCCCATGCCGACCCGCGCTTCGGGCAACGCGAAGGTCGCGTTATCGGCGGCGATCCGCAGGTCGCACGCGAGCGCGATTTCGCAGCCGCCGCCGATTGCATGGCCGTTGACGGCCGCGATGGTCGGCTTGCGCAGTTCCAGGATCAGCTCGTGGACGTTGCGCGCGAGTCCGCGCATCGGCTGCATCCCGCGGATCTCGGGGTCGCCGAGATCGACGCCCGCGCTGAACGCGCGTTCGCCCGCGCCGCGGATCACGATGACGCGAATCGACGGGTTGTCGTCGAGCGTGACGAGTTCGTTGCACAGGCGCCGGATCGCGTCGGCGGACAGCGCATTGGCGACGTGCGGGCGATTCATCGTCAGCCACGCGACGCCGTCGGCGTCGTCGCGCAGGATCGACGGCGCATCGTCGTCCGTCGGTGAAGAAAAGCGCGGGGCGGTCATGACGCGCTCCCGGCCACGTCTGCCCGCGTGTCGGGCAGCACGCCCGCCTGCCGCAGCGCGTCGCGGCGCGCCGCGTCGATCCCGAATGCGTCGAGCACGGCGTCTGTGTCGGCGGCGAACGGCTGGGGCGGCCGGCGGATCGCGCCGGGCGTGCGGGACAGCTTGGCGGGGATGCCCGCGCCGATGTACGTGTCGGTGTCGACGAACATCGCGTTGCGCGCCGCCTGCGGATGGCCGAACGCATCGGCCACGGTGTTCACCGGCCCCGTCGCGACGCCGGCGTGCATCAGCCGCTCGACGACGTCGTCCGCCTGCAGTTCGGCGGTCAGCTGGCCGAGCAGCGAGTCGAGCGCATCGCGATGCGCGACGCGCTGTGCATTGGTCGCGAAGCGCGGATCGCGCGCCAGCTCGGGCACGCCCAGCGCGTCGACGAGCCGCGCGAACGTGCGGTTGTTGCCGGCGCCGGTCGCGACCGGCTTGTCCTTGCACGGATAGACGCCGTACGGCGCAATCGCGCCGTATACGTTGCCGGTCGCGACGGGCACGTCGCCGGTTGCCATCCAGCTCGTGCTGACCGGATGCAGCATCGACAGCGCGGTGCTGAACAAATCGATGTCGACGTGCTGCCCGAGGCCGGAGCGTGTCCGCTCGACGAGCGCGATCAGAATGGTGGAGACGGCGCTCAGGCCGGCCGCGTAATCGACGACCGGAAACGGCACCTTGAGCGGCATGCCGCCCGGTTCGCCGTTGATCGACATGAAGCCGGCGAGACCCTGCGCGACCGCGTCGTAGCCCGGAAACCGCGCAAGCGGGCCGTCGGTGCCGTAGCCGGAAATCGAGCAGTGGACGAGGCGCGGAAAGCGCGCGCGCAGGCAGTCTTCGTAGCCGATGCCCCAGCGTTCGAGCGTGCCCTGCTTGAAGTTGTCGATCAGCACGTCGGCCGTTTCGAGCACGCGGAACAGCACGTCGCGTCCGTCGGGATGCGACAGGTCGAGCGCGAGATTGCGCTTGTTGCGGTTGAGCCCCCAGTAGTAGCTGGAGATGCCGTTCGGCATCGCGGGGCCCCAGTCGCGCGTTTCGTCGCCCTGCGGCGGTTCGATCTTGATGACGTCGGCGCCGTGGTCCGCGAGCGTCTGCGCGCAGAACGGCCCCGCATAGACGCGGCTCAGGTCCACCACGCGCACCCCTGCGAGTGCGCCTTCGTTGCTGCTGGTCATGACGATGTCTCCTTCGATGTGGGTTCGACGGGCCGGCAGGCCGGCCTGTGCCGGCCGCACGGCCGCGATGCGTCGCGGGTTCAGCCGCGCGCGGCGAACAGCGCGGTGACGGCCGCGCGATGGTCGGGACTGGCGTGCGCGAACGCCTGGTACGACGCCGACAGGTCGAGCAGCGTGTCCAGGCTTGCGTGGCGGCCTTCGCGCAGCAGCCGCTTGGTCAGGCGTAGTGCGGTGCCCGAGTGATGCGCGATGCGGCCGGCCAGTTCGTGCGCATGCGCGAGGAGGTCGCCATCGGGCACGACGCGCGACACGAGTCCGCAGCGCAGCGCGGCCTGCGCGTCCAGCGCATCGCCGGTGAACGACATTTCCGCGGCGACCGCGGCGCCGACGATCCGCGGCAGGAACCACGCACCGCCGTCGCCCGGCACGAGACCGAGCGCGATGAAGCTCTCCGCGAAGCGCGCACGCTCGGCGGCGATGCGGATGTCGCACATGCACGCGAGATCGGTGCCGGCGCCGATGGCCGGACCGTTGACCGCTGCGATGGCCGGCACTTCGAGGTGCTCGAACGCATGCGCGAGCCGCTGGATGCCGCGGCGATAGCTGGTGCGGATCGCAGCAGGGTCGTGCGGGCCCGCTTCCACGAACGCGCGCATCGCCTTTACGTTGCCGCCCGACGAGAACGTCGTGCCGGCGCCGGTCAGGATCAGCACGCGGATCGATTCGTCACGGTTTGCTTCGTCGCAGCATTCGGTCAGCGCGTCGATCGCATCGGTATCCGAAATTGCGTTGCGGGTGTCCGGACGGTTCATCGTGACGGTCAGGATCGCGCCCTGCCGTTCACGGATCAAAAAGGCTGCCATGTTGTCTCCGTGTGTTCTGTGCCGCGGGACTTCACGCCGCGGGCCGAAGCCTAGTATCGTCACGACGGTTGGCGGCGGGAAATTCCGTTCCACATACGTGGAAGGCCCGTGCCGGTCGCTGCGGAGAGGGCGGGATGAGCGGAAACGTGGTCAAGAGCGCGGCGCGCGTGTTCGAGGTGCTGGAACTCTTCAGCACCTTGCAGCGGCCGCTGAGCGTGCGCGAGATCGCGACGCGCTGCGGGTATCCGGGGTCGAGCGCGGCGGCGCTGCTGACCAGCATGAAGACGCTCGGCTATCTCGCCTACGACGATGCAACCCATGCGTATGCGCCCACCGCGCGGCTCGTCAATCTCGGCGAAGCGCTGGTCGATTCGGCGGCCGGCAGCCGGCGGCACTGGCATGCGGTCGCGAAGCGGCTGGCGGCGCGCACGCACGAGGCGGTCGTGATCGCGGTGCAGAGCGACCTGTACGTGCAGTACATCGACGCGGTCGAGGGCTCGCATTCGATTCCGGTGCAGTTCTATGCGCCGATCGGCACGCGTCGCGAGATCTGCATGTCGGGCCTTGGCTGGGCGCTGCTGAGCATCCAGCCCGACAGCACGATTCGCCGGCTCGTGTCACGCAGCATCCGCCGGATCGGGAAGTCGGGCAGGACGATCGACGAGGACGTCGTGCTCGACAAGGTCGAACAGACCCGCCGGCTCGGCTATTCGTATTCGGCGCACACCGTGACGCAGGGCGCCGCGATGATCTCGATGGTGATCGCGGATGGCTGGAACGGGCTGCCGCTGGCGATGGGCGTGGCCGGGCCGGTCGAGCGGATCGACCCGCATCGGGACGCGATCGTGCGCGCGATGCAGGCGGCGCTGGCCGAGCGGGCGTAGGGCCCGCGCAAGCCCGTTATCGGTGTGAACAGGCGCTGGTCGCGCGAAGCTGGCGGGCGCAGGCATTCGCATAGAATCGGAAAGCTTCGCCGCCCCTGTTCCGACTGCATTTCAGCGAGGTCACCATGTCATTGAACGCGCCGCTTGCCGGCATCCACATCGTCGAATTCGAAGGGCTCGGCCCCGGCCCGCTCGCGGGCTGGATGCTCGCCGGCATGGGCGCGCGCATCACGCTGATCGCGCGCCCGTCCGGCCGAACCAGCGCGCCGGACGCGCTGCGGGCTCGCGACGGCGATCTGTTGCGCGAAGGCAAGACGATCGTCGAACTCGACCTGAAGGCGCCGGCCGGGCGTGACGCCGCGCTCGATCTGATCGCGCAAGCCGATGCGCTGATCGAGGGCTTGCGGCCCGGCGTGATGGAGCGGCTCGGCCTCGGGCCCGACGTTTGCGCGCGCCGCAATCCCAAGTTGGTCTACGGGCGCATGACCGGCTGGGGCCAGGATGGACCGCTGGCAGCCGCGGCCGGGCACGACCTGAACTACGTCGCGCTGACCGGGCTGCTGTCGCTGTCCGCGCCCCGCGACGGTCGGCCCGGCGTGCCGCCGACGGTCGTCGGCGATGCGGGCGGCGCGCTCGGGCTCGCGTTCGGCATCGTCTGCGCATTGCTCGACGTGCGCGGCGGCGGGCCGGGGCGGGTGGTCGACGGCGCGATCGTCGACATCGTGTCGATGCTCGGTTCGCTCGCGCTGTGGGCGCGCGCGAACGGCCAGCTCGACGGTGCGCAGCCGAGCCTGTTCCACGACGCGCCGTTCTACGACGTGTATCGCTGCGCGGACGGCGAATGCGTGACGATCGGCGCGCTCGAACCGCCGTTCTATGCGCTGCTGGTCGAACGGCTCGGGCTGACCGACGTCGATCCCGCGTCGCAGTACGACCGGGCGCGCTGGCCCGCGCTGAAGGCGCGTTTCGCAGACGTGTTCGCGCGGCAGCCGTCCGCGCACTGGCGCGCGCTGCTCGAAGGCACCGATGCGTGTTTCGCGCCGGTGCTGAGCGTGGCCGACGCGGCCGTGCACCCGCACAACGCGGCGCGCGGGATCTATCGGACGGATGAGCACGGGAACGTGCGGGCGCGGGTGGCGCCGCGGTTTTTGCCGCTGGTGGGGGACGACGCGGCCTAGCGGCGCGACCTGGGCGCCAGGCGGCCGCGATATTGGGCGCCGGCCGTTCAGGCCGTTCTCACGCCGTTTCCACCGGCGCATCCGGCATCTTGCCGTCGCCGACGCGGTTGATCGTGCCTTGCGCGATCGCGACGAGCCGCTCGTGATCGCCGTCGATGACGAACACATGGCACTGGCAGGTCGCCTGGTGCCGGCCAGCGTAGACGAGCTTCGCGCGGGCGACGAGCGTGCCGTTCACGGCCGGCCGCAGATAGTTGATCTTGTATTCGGCGGTGATCACGCGCGGGCCGAGCACGAGCGCGCCGGCGAACGTCAGCGCGTTGTCCGCGAGATAGCTGATGACGCCGCCGTGCACGAAACCGTGCTGCTGCCGCAATTCCTCGCGCACGGGCAGGCACAGCGACACTTCGTTGTCGCCGATGTGCATCAGCTCCGTGCCCAGCAGCATGCTGAACGGCTGCGCGCGCAATGCGCCGCGCGCGTGGTCCGTGATGTCGGTCATCGAACTTTCCTTCGAAATGCGTGCCCGCTTGCGCTGAACTCTAGGAAGGGGGCTCCGGATAAGCAAGGAAATTCGTCCGCGTTTCGTGCAAATCCTGGCGCGATGCAACGCGATTATTGCGCCGAATACACAAGATCTCCGCGTTTGCGCGCGATTCGACGCGAATGCGCGAGCGAAGCGCGCACTTGACCTGCGTTGCCGCTGATTCCGCCTAAAGTCCGACGAAGAAATGCCGCTAATGCCGGGGCATCGCCTCATCGTCCGCTCTCCAGGAATCCCCCATGTTCGGAAAAATCAAGCTCGCGTCGGGTCTGCTCGGCGTGTTGACCGTGTTCTGTCTCTTCCTGTTCGCGATCGAAGCGCTCGGCTTCTGGGCGCTCACGTCGACGCGCAGCGGCGTCGACGATCTGTCGAATGTCGCGATCGCGCAGGTCGACGCGGCCAGCCGGGCGACCGAGCAACTGCTCGACGCGCGCATCAACCTGTCGCGTGCCGGCACGCGGATGGTGCGCGGCGGGCCGAAGCCCGAAGACATCATCCGCCACGCGGGCACGTCGCTCGCGCAAGCGGACAAGGCGTTCGCCGTACTGACGGCCGCGCAGGCGGTCGACGACACCAACCGCGCGCGCGTCGCGGCGCTCACCGAGCGCTATCGCGCGCTGCGCGGCGCGCTGGGCGAACTCGTGCAGTTCCTCGACGCCGACAACATCCAGGCGTTCCTCGACCAGCCGACCCAGGGCTTCCAGGACGCGTACATCGCCGAGCTGCATCGCTTCACCGACTATGGCGGCACGTCGAGCCGCGCGGCGCTCGACACTATCGACGGCGGCATGCTGTGGTTCAAGTCGGTCGGCATCGTGCTGCTGGTGGCGATGCTCGCGGCGAGCGCGGCGATCTACGCGGCCGCGCGGCGCGCGGTCGTCGCGCCGCTGGAGCAGGCCGGCCGCCATTTCGAGCGGATCGCGCAAGGCCGTCTCGACGAAGCCGTGCAGGCGGGCGGCGTGTTCGAGATCGACCGGATGCTGCGCGGCCTCGCCGCGATGCAGACGAGCATCGCGGGCACCGTGCGCACGGTGCGCCAGGCGTCCGACGCGATTCACCTCGGCGCGGGCGAGATCGCGGGCGGCAACGCCGACCTGTCGGCGCGCACGGGCACGCAGGCCGCGTCGCTCGAGGAAACCGCCGCGAGCATGGAGGAACTGACCGCGACGGTCCGGCAGAACACCGACAGCGCCCGCGCGGCGAGCGCGCTGGCCGACGCGGCGCTCGAAGCGACGAGCCACGGCGGCGGCGTGGTCGACAGCGTGATCGACCGGATGCGCGGCATCGCGCAGAGTTCGGGGCGGATCGCGGAGATCATCTCGGTGATCGACGGCATCGCGTTCCAGACCAACATCCTCGCGCTGAACGCGGCGGTCGAGGCCGCGCGGGCCGGCGAACAGGGGCGCGGCTTCGCGGTGGTCGCGGGCGAAGTGCGTTCGCTCGCGCAGCGCAGCGCGCAATCGGCGAAGGAGATCAAGGCGTTGATCGAGGATTCGGTCGCGCAGATCAACGGCGGCGCGGCGCTCGTCGAGCGCGCCGGCGACGCGATGCGCACGGTGTCGGCGTCGATCACGCGGGTCGTGCAGACGATGTCGGAAATCACCGCGGCGTCGGTCGAGCAGAGCGTCGGGATCGAGCAGGTGAACCAGGCCGTCACGCAGATGGACCAGCTCACGCAGCAGAACGCGGCGCTGGTCGAGGAAGTCGCGGCGGCCGCCGCGTCGCTGAACGACCAGACCGCGCACCTGATGCAGGCGGTGTCGGTGTTCGAACTGGGCGACGGGCGCGCCGCGCATGGCGAGCGCGCGGCGCCGTCGTTCGCCGCGGCGGGTTACGCGCCGGTCGGCAGCGCCGCGTAGGCGGTCGCGAGGTGGTAGGGCGTCGTCGACGGCATGTCGGCGCGCGACACCTGCCCGTCCGCCGTCTTGCACTCGAACCAGCCGCGCGGATGCAGGAAGCGCGCGGCGAACCGCTCGATCTGCCGCGCGAGCGGCGCGGAGGCCGGCGTGCCGCCGTGCGTCGCCAGCGCGCGCAGGTATTCGGTCTGCGCCCAGATCCGCTGCGTGCCGTCGATGCATGCGCCGTGCGCGTCGAGCGCCGCGCACACGCCGCCCGTCCGCGGATCGACGCCGTACTGCTCGGCGAACGCGAACGCGCGCGACAGCGCGGCGGGCAGCCCGGTCCGCGCGAGCCGCGCACCGGCCGCATCCACCAGATAGAACCACTCGAACTGATGGCCGGGCTCGAAACGGTTGTCGGCCGCGCCGAGCGGCAGCTCGGCCACGCAGCCGGTCGCCGCATCGACGAACGTGCGCTCGACGGCCTGCGCGGTGCGCGCGAGCGCATCGTCGAACGCGGTATCGCCGAACGCATCGGCGGCCGCGAGCCACGCTTCGGTCAGATGCATCAGCGGATTCTGCAGCGCGCCGCTGCCGGACGACGAGAAATCGGCGTGGCGCGCGGCATCGAGCAGCGCGTCGCCGGGGCGCGGCGCGAAGCGGTCCTGGATCAGCGCGGCGGTTGCTTCGGCCACCGTGCGCGCGGCGGCGTCGCCCGACGCCGCATGCCACGCGGCGCATGCGAACACGATGAACGCATGCGTATAGAGATCCTTGGTCGTATCGAGCGGCGCGCCCTGCGCGTCGACGCTGTAGATCCAGCCGCCGTGGCGCGGGTCGCGAAAGTGCCGGCACAGCGCGTCGAACAGCGTGGCCGCGTGCGCGGTGTCGCCGGCCTGCGCGAACACGAACAGTTGCCTTGCGCACGCCATTGCGCGATAACGGGTCACGGGCAGCGGCGCATGGGTGGCCGGATCGACGGCCTCGAACGGCAGTTGCAATGCTGGGTCGAACCCTGAACCCCGCCAGATCGGCAAGACGACGTGCGCGAAATGGTGGCGCAGCTGGGCGGCCTGGGCGGAAGCGGAGTCGGAAACGGACATGGCGGGGTTGAGCGCTTGGATCGAAACGTGTCGGCGCGGCCCGGAGAATCGGCGCGGCCGGGGCCAAGGATAAAACATTCCGCGCGGCCGGCACCAAAAAAGGAGAGAAATAGGATGCTCAGCAACCTGGAACTCGTGATGCGGCTCGTTCTCGCGGCGGCGCTCGGCAGCGTCATCGGCTTCGAGCGCGAGCGCCTGTCGTGGGCGGCCGGCCTGCGCACGCACATGCTGGTGTGCGTCGGCTCGACGCTGATCATGATCGTGTCGGCGTTCGGTTTCGCCGACGTGCTCGGCACCAGCGACCACGTCGTGCTCGATCCGTCGCGGATCGCCGCGCAGGTCGTGTCGGGCATCGGTTTCCTCGGCGCGGGCTCGATCCTGCTGCGCGGCGAGATCGTGCGCGGGCTGACGACGGCCGCGAGCCTGTGGTCGGTCGCCGCGATCGGCCTGGCGGTGGGCGGCGGGCTCTATGTCGCGTCCATTTCGGCGACCATCATCATCCTGATCATCCTGGCCGGCATCAAGCCGCTGGAACGACGCTATTTCACGGTGCGCCAGCGGCGCCAGCTCGCGTTGACGGTGGCCGGCGGCACGCTGACGTTCGATTCGCTGCACGCGGCGCTCGGCCCCGACAGTGCGCGCGTGAAGCAGTTCATCGTGCAGCGCGCGGACGACACGGGCGAGCAGGACGAGGTGCGCATCGCGCTGGCGCGCGTGTCGGAACTCGAATACAAGGCGATCTGCGACAAGCTGCGCGCGCTGCCGGGCGTCACGCGTTTCGACGGCGGGAACGGGCTGTCGGGCGACGAATAGCGTGAATCGGTTGCGGGGCGTGCGACAATGGCCGATCACCGATTCCGTTCGACATCCGGGTCCGCGCTTGCGGGCCCCGCCATCCGATTTCCATGACCGAATCCGTTTCCACGCCTCGCTCCCGCTCCCGTTCCACCCGTTCGTCGGCCCGTTCGCGCCAGCGCTCGGCCGCTGCCGCAGGCAGCACGTCCGCCCGGGCGACGGCACGATCCGGCAGCGCGCCGGCCGGCGACGCGCCGCGCGACGAACGGACGCTCGACCTGTTCGGCGATCCGGTGCTCGAGCCGGGCGAGCGCATGCCGGTGGCGGCGCACGATGAAGCGAGCGTGGAGGGCGATGCGGCAGCCGGTGTCGACGACGGTCGACAGGCCATGCTGGACGGGTTCAGTCCGCCAGCGGATGCGGCCGTGGCAACGCGTGCGGAAGCGGAGAGTGCGGCGGCGACGGTTGCGGCGGTCGAGGCCGTTTCGACGCCTGAAGGCGGGACGGCCGCGAACGTCTACAGCGCATCCGCAGAGCGTCTTGCAGCGCAGGCCGCCGATTTGCCCGCGGGCGCTGGCGCCGCCACGAAGATCGATGGTCCCGTGATCGACGGTGCCGCGAAGGCGGCGACGAAGCTGCAAGCCGCCGATGGCGTTGCGGCGCGGACGGTCGAATCGCAAGCAGCGGACGTGGAAGCCGCGAAGCCTGCAGTCGAGGCGGCGGTCGTCAAATCCCGCGAAGGGAAATCTTCCGGTGATGCCGCGAAGGAACGCCGCGCGTCGTCGGGCGGCAAACGCCGGGCGGCTGCCGATGCCAACGAAGCGGCGGCGACGCCGGCCGTGCCGGTTGCGCCGAGCGTCGATTCGAAGCCGGAAGCCGTCGATGCGAACCCGCCGTCGGTCCAGGCTGCGCCGGCCGAGCCGCAGACGCAGGCACCGTCCGCACAGCCGCCCGAACCGGTCATTGCCACGCCATTCGCGAAGCCTCGCGACGCAGCGGCGCAGCCCGACGCTTCGCCGTCGCCGGTTGCACAGCCGGTGGCATCCGTCGCGTCGTTCGTGACCAGGCCATCGTCCGAGCGTACGCAACCGGCCGCGCCGGCCTTCGATCCGGACACCCACCTGCGCCCGCTGACCGACCGGCTCGCCGCGCTGCAGGCCGACGTCGACGGCCTGACCCGCGCGGCCGATCGCGAGATGCGCCGCGTCAACCGCTTGCTGCTCGCGCTGGCCGTCGTCGTGCTGGCGGGGCTCGTCGCGCTGGTGCTGCAAACGCGGCAGATCGCGCATCTGAAGCAGGACGTCGCCACCAAGCAGCAACGGATCGATCGTCTCGCGGCCGACCTGTCGACGCAGCAGGCCACGCTGATGACGCTCGAGGAGCACCACGAAGCGCTGCTGTCGCAAGTCGACCGGCTGCAACGCAACGCGAACCGCGAGGCGGCCGTCGCAAAGCGGGTCCGCCGCACGCGTTAATCGTTTCGACCCTATCCAGGAAGCCCGGCGCAGCAAGGATTGCCGTTTCGCACCGACGCGCGGATGTCGCGTGCGTGCGGCAAACCGATGCAGCGCACTGGCAGAGTTAAGGGAAAACCCTTAGAATGGAGGTCGTCTAAGGGAAAACCCTAGCCACATCTGTCAGGAGTCTCACATGAGCTTCATCCTCGCCCTGCTGCAAAAGATCGACGACCTGTTCGTGTCCCCGCACCTGCCGCTCGACGCCGAATACTCGTACGCCGCGCGTCGTGCCGAAGCCGAGCGCGTGCGTCGTGCGCACCTCGTGCCGATCGTCCTGTACCGTCGCTGATTCGCTGATTCGCTGATTCGCTGATTCGCTGATTCGCTGATTCGCTGATTCGCTGATTCGCTGATTCGGCGCGGCGTCCGCCGCACCTGCCTGCCCGTGTCCACCGCCGCATCGCGCGCCGGTGCGAGTGTCCCGCTACACTGGAAGTCCGATTCCGTTCACGGCGACCGGGCCATGTTGCAGATGCGGCCGATGACGGCCGGCGAATTCCACGCGTACCGCACGCGAGCCATCGACGGCTACGCGCGCGACCTCGTTTCCTCCGGACAAAATGCTGTCGAAGACGCGCCCGACCGTGCGCGCGCCTGTTTCGACACGCTGCTGCCGGACGGCCTGCTGACCGCCGGCCAGACCCTCGTCACACTCATCGATGGCGCCAGCGGCGACACGGTGGGCGACCTCTGGTACGCGATCGTCCCCGAAGGGCCGAACCGCACGCTGTTCATCTACGACCTCGACATCGTCCCGTCCCGGCGCCGCCAGGGCTGGGCCACGCGCGCGCTCGATGCGCTCGATGCCGAGGCGCGCCGGTACGGCGTCACCGAGATCGGGCTGTCGGTCTTCAATCACAACGCGGCGGCGCGTGCGCTGTATCGTGCATGCGGCTTCGCGCCGATCACGACGACGTTGATCAAACCGGTCGTGTCGAACTGAATCCGCCGGCATCGCGATGCATCGTCACGTGCTGTCGGTTCGGCGCACTGCGTAGCCGGCTGTCTTCCCGATCCTTCCTGCCGATCGAACGCCGAACGGCCCGTTCGGCCGTCCGCCATTCACCGCTTGCCGCCTCAACGCGCGCGGCCTTTCCATCTCCGCAGCAGCAGCGCGTTGGTTACGACGCTGACGCTGGAAAACGCCATCGCCGCGCCCGCGATCACCGGGTTCAACAAGCCGAGCGCCGCGAGCGGCACGCCGACGAGGTTGTACACGAACGCCCAGAACAGGTTCTGCTGGATCTTGCGGTACGTGCGCTTCGAGATGTCGATCGCGTCGGCGACGAGCGCCGGGTCGCCGCGCATCAGCGTGATGCCGGCCGTGTGCATCGCGACGTCGGTGCCGGTCGCCATCGCGATGCCGACGTCCGCCGCGGCGAGCGCGGGCGCATCGTTGATCCCGTCGCCGACCATCGCGACGACGCCGCCGTGCGTGCGCTTCAGCTCGGCGACGACGCGTGCCTTGTCGTCGGGCAGCACCTGCGCGTGCACTTCGCCGATGCCGAGCGCCGCCGCGACGGCCGCCGCGCTGCCACGGTTGTCGCCCGTCACGAGTGCGCTCGCGACGCCGCGCGCCGACAGCGCCGCGATCGCGTCGCGGGCGCCCGGCTTCACGGTGTCGCCGAATGCGATCAGCGCGAGCACCGCGCGCGGCGCATCGACGCGCATCAACCACGAGATCGTGTTGCCGGCGCGTTCGAGTTCCGCCGCGCGCGCGTCGAGCGCCGGCGGTACCGCGATGCCGAGTTCGTCGCGCCAGCGCGTACTGCCGAGCGCAAGTTGTTGCCCGCCGACGTGCGCTTCCACACCGCGCCCGGCCACCGCGCGTGCATCGGTCGCGACGACCGGCGCGGCTGCGCCGCCCTGTGCGGCCACGTCGGCGTCATGCGCGGCGACCACCGCGCGCGCGAGCGGATGGTCGCTCTGCCGCTGTACGGCCGCCGCGAGCGCGAGCGCTTCGTCGCGCGGCACGCCGACGGCGTCGAACGCCGTCACGGACGGTTTGCCTTCGGTCAGCGTACCGGTCTTGTCGAACGCGATCACGGTCGTGCGCTGCGCGAGTTCGAGCGCCTGCGCGTCCTTGATCAGCACGCCGTGCCGGGCCGCGACGCCGGTGCCGGCCATGATCGCGGCCGGCGTCGCGAGACCGAGCGCGCACGGGCAGGCGATCACGAGCACCGCGACCGCGTTGAGGATCGCGGTTTCCATCCCGGCGCCGGCGATCAGCCAGCCGACCAGCGTCAGCACGGCGATGCCGAGGATCGCCGGCACGAACACCTCGCTGACGCGATCGACGAGCCGCTGGATCGGCGCCTTCTCGGCCTGCGCGGATTCGACGAGGCGGATGATGCGCGCGAGCGTCGTCTCCGCGCCGATCGCGGTGGTTGCGACGACGAGCGCGCCTTCGCCGTTGATCGAGCCGGCCGTGACGGCGTCGCCGTCGTCCTTCGGCACGGGCAGGCTTTCGCCGGTGATCAGCGATTCGTCGATGTGCGAGCGGCCCGACACGATCCGCCCGTCGACCGGCACGCGCTCGCCGGGCCGGATGCTGACGTGCGTGCCGACGCGCACCTGCGACAGCGGCACGTCGCGTTCGACGCCGTGCTCGACGACCCGCGCGCGGTCGGGGCGCAGCGCGTTCAGCGCGCGGATTGCCTCGGTGGTCTGGCGCTTCGCGCGCGATTCGAGCCACTTGCCGAAGCGCACGAGCGTGACGATGACGGCCGACGCTTCGAAATACAGATGGCCCGGATGTGCGGGATCGCGCAGCAGCATCCACAGGCTCAGCCCGTACGCGGCCGACGTGCCGAGCGCGACGAGCAGGTCCATGTTGCCGGTGCGCGCCTTCACCGCATGCCAGGCCGCGCGATAGAAGCGTGCGCCGAAGCCGAACTGCACGATCGACGCGAGCACGAGCTGGAGCCAGCCGGGCAGCATCAGGTCGAGGCCGAACGGCGCGGCGAGCATCGGCGCGACGAGCGGCGCGCTCAGCACGGCGGCGCCGATCACGAGGTTGCGTTCGCGGATGGCCTCGCGGCGCTTGCGTGCGTCGGCGTCCGGCGCGGGGCCGGCCGGTTGCGCGTCGGCGCCGGCCGTTGCGCCGGCGGGTGACGCGGCGGGAAGCGATGCATGGTAGCCGGCCGTGGTGACGGCCGCGATCAGCGCGGCGGCGTCGAGTGCGCCGGCGCCGTGCACCGACGCGCGCTCGGTCGCGAGATTGACCGTCGCGCGCGCGACGCCCGGCACGGCGGCCAGCGCTTTTTCGACGCGGCCGGCGCAGGACGCGCAGGTCATGCCGCCGATGTCGAGTTCGACGTCGGCGGCCGCGGCGGGGGCGGCAGGCGTGGCGACGGCCGCCGGTGTCGCGCCGTAGCCGGCCTGTTTCACCGCTTCGGCAAGCTGGGCGGCGGATACGTCGGCCGACGCGTCGACCGTCGCGCGTTCAGTTGCCAGATTGACCGAGGCGCGCGTGACGCCCGGCACTTTCGCGAGCGCCTTCTCGACACGCGACACGCACGACGCGCAGGTCATCCCGTCGATGTCGAGTTCGATGCTCGCGGGCGTAGCGGGGCGGGTCGGGGCGGCGGCCGGGGCATTGGTATCCGACGCTGTCGGCGTCGCGCCATAGCCGGCCTGTTTCACGGCATCTGCCAATTGCGCGGCGGAAACCCCGGCCGACGCGTCGACCGTCGCGCGTTCGGTCGCAAGGTTGACCGATGCGCGCGTGACGCCCGGCACCTTCGCGAGCGCCTTTTCGACGCGCGACACACATGACGCGCAGGTCATGCCTTCGATATCGAGTTCGATCGTCGCGGCGGCGGCCGGCGCGGACGACGTTGCTTCGCGCGCCGCCGGCGTGGCCACACCGGCTTCGACGGCCGCGTCGCGCACCGCTGCGTGGTAGCCGGCCTCACGGATCGCGTCGACGAGCCGGTCGGGCTCGACCGTGTCCTGAGCGGTGACCGTCGCCGCATGTGCATCGAGATCGACCGCCGCATCGACGACGCCCGGCACGGCGGCCAGCGCGCGCTGCACGCGGCCCGTGCAGCCGCCGCAATGCATGCCGTCGACGCTCAGCGCGATCGTTTGCCGTGCCGCGGAGGCAAGTGGTTCAGTCATGTCGGATTCCCCAAAAGCGCGGTTCGTGCCGCGAATGGTTCCAGTATCAACATTCCCATGATGGTAAGGTCAAGCGCCGGCGACGATGCGACGCAGGTCGATGCACACAGGTTGTCACAACGCGGAAAAAGCGATCGCCCGGCTTCCGGACGGACGACCGGGCGACCGAGCGTGCCGGGGTGTGTGCGCTCAGGCGCAGAGCTTGGCGCTTGCGAGGCGATTGAGGCTGACGCCTTGCTCGGCGGCCTGGATGACCAGCGCGCGGTGCGCCTGCGGCGGGATGCGGACCTTGAATTCGCCGCTGTAGGTTCGGTCGGCGATCGGTTCGGGCACGGTCTCGCCGTTCGCGGTCATCTCGCTCACGACGTCGGCGACGAGCCGGCGAATGCCGACCAGTGCGCCCTCCGGTGTTGCGTCGAGCCACGAAAGAGACGGGAATTCCGCGCAGAGGCCGACGTGCTCCCCGTCCTCCGGGGACCACGTTACGCGGTACGTAAAGTGGTCTTGGGTCATGATTTTTGTTCCTTCAGTCGATCGATCGCGTCGAGAACCTGCGAGATCTCGAACAGATCGATGAAGCGCACCTTCGCGGGCTTGCGCGTCATTTGGTCGAGGATTCTTCCATTCGCTTGGCGTAGCCTGTGGTGCCAATAGTGACACCATTGGTCGATCATCGTCGACGGCCCTCGTCCAGCCATCATTCCGGCGCGATGGCGCCGTTTCAGATTTTTGTCGAATCCTGTGCAATATTTCAGATTCGTTGATAGTTCGACTACCGTTTTACCCGTTATTCGGCATATTGGGGGATGCCCTTAGGCGCTATGATACCGGCCTGACATCAGCGCCCACCGTTACGAAACGTAGCGAAACGGTCATCCGGGTACGCTGGGGTGCCCTGTTTTAGCCGTTCGCGAGACGAACAGGGCGTTGACTGAAAAGAACGATATTCGGCCAGTAATCGATGATTGAAAACCAGCGAGAATCAGTTTCTCTGCGACGCGCGTGCGCGTCGCTGGCCATTGCGGCGTTGCTTGCAGGATGCGCGTCGCAACCGGACGCGATCCAGCGGAAAACCGGCTGGATGCGGGCGGAAGTTGCCGACTCCTATATCTATGCGTATCCGCTCGTGCTGATGGACGTCGCGAAGGAAGCTGCGACGGGCGGCGACGGCGCGCAACCGGGGCAGGCGCCGCTCAACACGCTGCGCCACGCGCAGGCGCTGCCGCCCGTCGGCGCGGTCAACCCGCCGCTGCCGGGCGTCGACACGCTCGACTCGACCGGCTGGCTCGATGTCGCCGCCGAACCCGTGATCGTCACGCTGCCCGACACGCGCGGCCGCTACTGGGACGCGCGTGCGCTCGACATGTGGACCAACGTGCTGTGGTCGTCGTCGAGCGTCGCCGCACGCGGCCCCCGTGGTGCCGGCCGATCGCAAACGATTGCCTTCGCCGCGAAGGACTGGCAAGGCACGTTGCCGAAGGGCGTGCTGCGTGTCGACGTGCCGTCCGCCAATGCGTGGCTCGAAGTGCGGTTGCAGACGAGCGGCGGGCGCGACCTGACGAACGTGAAGAAGCTGCAGCGCGCGATCCGCGTGGTGCCGCTGTCGGTGTACACCGGCGCCGAGCGCGGTGCGTCGGTCGCGGTCCATGCGGGCAGCGCGCCGTCCGAGGCGGTGGGGGGCGGCACGCCGGCCGAGCAGGTCGCCGCGCTCGACCCGAAGGCGTTCTTCACGCGCTTCGCGCGGGCGCTGCAGGACAATCCGGCGCCGGCCGACGACGCGCACGCGCAGGAATCGCTCGCCGACATCGGCGTGACGGCCGGCTACCCGGTGCTGTGGACGGGCGACCGTCTGACGGCCGCGACGGCCGGCGTCGCCGAGGCGCGCGCGCGGCTCGCGGCGGCGCCGTCGAACCTGCTGAACGCGAACGGCTGGAGCTGGATCGGCGATACGGCCGGCAAGTACGGCCAGGACTACGCACTGCGCGCGTACGCGGCCTACACGCAGTTCGGCACCGCGACGCGCGACGACGAGACGCTCGCGGTCGCCCGCGTCGACAGCGACGGCCATCCGCTGAACGGCGCGAACCGCTACGTATTGCATTTCGCGCCGGGCGCGCTGCCGCCGGTGCGCGCATTCTGGACGCTCACGCCGTACACGACCAACGGCGCGCTGCCCGACGTCGGGTCGGCGCGCCGCTCGCTCGGCGATCGCGACCGGCTGCGCCGCAACCATGACGGCTCGATCGACATCGTCGTGTCGGCGTCGCCGGGCGGCACGCATGCGGCCAACTGGCTGCCGGCGCCGCGTACCGATTTCGCGCTCGCGTTGCGCCTGTACGCGCCGAAGCCGCAGGCGAGCGACGGGTCCTGGATGCCGCCCGTCATCCTCCGGAAATGAACGGTTGACCGTCGCCGTTGTCCGACCGGCGGGCGCTGCGGCGGCGCCCGACCTCCGTACCGTCACCTCCTGAGCCTATACTTTCGGGATAGCGTGCGCGGCCGCCCGGTTATCCGGTGCGGCCCGGCATCCATTCCCGAGGCATTCAAGCATGGCAAGCGCAGACAAAGAAACCGTACCCTCGACCCTCCATGCCCTCGGCGGCGTTGCACGCTCGCGCCGCACCCGGCGTATCGGCATCGGGGTGCTGATCTTCATCGTTTTATTCGGACTGCTCGGCTTCTTCGCGGCGCCGCCGCTGATCCGCCATGTCGCCGAACAGCAGTTGAGCAAGCAGCTCGACCGGCCGGCCACGATCCAGCGCATCGCGCTGAACCCGTACACGCTGAACCTCGAAGCCGACGGCATCCACCTCGGCGAGCGCGGCGGCCAGGGCGATTTCATCGACATCGGCAAGCTGGTCGTGCGGCCGTCGTGGTCGTCGCTGTTGCGCGGCGCGCCGATCGTCAACGAGGTCCGACTCGACTCGCCGCGCTTTCACATCGTCCGCTACGATGCGCAGCGCTTCAATTTCACCGACCTGATCGAGAAGTTCTCGTCGCCGAGGCCGAAGCCCGACAGCAAGCCGACGCAATTCTCGGTGTCGAACATCCAGGTCAACGACGGCCGGATCGATTTCGACGATCGCCTGCTGAACGAAAAGCACGTGGTCGACAACTGGACGCTCGGCATCCCGTACATCGCGACGCTCGCCTCGAAGACCGACATCTTCGTCGAGCCGAAGCTGCGCGCGCGCTTCGACGGCAGCCCGATCTCGATCGACGGCAAGACCAAGCCGTTCGCGCAGTCGCGCGAATCGGAGATCGCGCTGAAGTTCGACCGCCTCGACGTGCCGAAGCTGACCTCGTACGTGCCGGCGAAGCTGCCGGTGGCCGTGACGAGCGGCCTGCTCAGCAGCAACCTCACGGTCAATTTCGTGATGAGCGGCGAGACGCCGGCGCTGCGCGTGTCGGGCACCGTCGACCTGAACGACGCGAAGGTGACCGACCGCGCGTCGGCGCCGCTGTTCGCCGCGCGCGGCGTGCACGTCGCGGCGGCCGGCCTCGAGCCGCTGCGCAACGCGATGCACTTCGACGAGATCCGGATCGACCGGCCGGTGGTCGACCTGTCGCGCGACAAGCAGGGCGTGCTGAACGTCGAGAAGCTCGTCGCGCAACCGGCCGCCGCGCCGAAGGTCGAGGCCGGGGCTGGCAAGCCGGCCGCGTCGGCCGTCGCCGCCGCATCCGGTGCGTCCGGCGCCGTCGCCGCCGCCAGCGGCGCGAAGGCCGAACGTAGCGCCGCCGCGAAGGAAGCGCCGCCGCTCGACCTGACGATCCGTCATGTCGCGATCGACGGCGGCACGATCAACGTCGACGACCGTGTGCCGGCGACGCCGACCGCGATGTCGCTGACGAAGCTCGCCGCGACGCTCGACGGTTTCTCGCTGCAGGGCAAGACGCCCGCGAAATACACGCTGTCGACGTCGCTGTCGCGCGGCGGCGACGTGACGGCCGAAGGCGCGTTCAATCTCGCCGCGAAGCAGGCCGACACGAAGCTGACGGTCGCCGCGCTCGCGCTGCCGGCGCTGCAGCCGTACCTCGGCGAGGCGACGCGCGCACGCGTGCTCGACGGCACGCTCGGCGCGACCGTCAACGCGAAGACCGACTGGGGCAAGACGCCGCTCGCCGCGGAAGTCGCCGACAGCACGGTCAGCCTGAAGTCGCTGAAGATCGCCGCGCCGGACAACAAGGCGCCCGCGATCGTGCTGCCCGACGCGAGCGCGAAGATCGCGAAGGTCGACGTTGCGGCGCGCACCGCGGAGATCGCGAGCGTCGACGCAAGCGGGCTCGCGCTCGACGTGAAGCGCCTGAAGGACGGCAAGATCGACCTCGCGGCGCTCGCCGAACCCGCGCAGGCGGCGGTGCCGAAGCGCACGGTCGCGCGCAAGGCGCAGGCCGCCGCGCCGTCGTGGCACTACCGGATCGACGCGCTGAACGTGAAGGAGGCGTCCGCGAACTTCACCGACCTGTCGACGCCGCGTCCGGTGAAGCTGGCGATCAAGCCGCTGGAGCTGTCGGTGCAGAAGGTGAGCGACGACCTGACGAAGCCGCTGCCCGTGCAACTGAAAGCGACGCTGAACCGCAAGGGCTCGCTGAACGTGACGGGTGACGTGACCGCGCAGCCGCTGAAGCTCGGCCTGAAGATCAACGGCAACCGCCTCGACGCGGCCGCGTTCGAGCCGTACTTCGGCAGCGCGCTGAACGCGACGATCGCCAGCGCGCTGCTCAACGCGCAGGGCAACCTGACGTTCGCGCAGGTGAAGGACACGCCGCGCGCGACCTATCGCGGCGACGTCGCGCTGGTCGACGTGCGGATGCTCGACAAGGCGACGTCCGACCCGTTCGCCGGCTGGCGTTCGCTCGCGCTGTCGAACCTGAAGGCGAACTACGACGAGAAGGGCACCGACGTCGACGCCGCGCGCGTGACGTTCTCGAACTTCTACGGCCGCGTGCTGCTCGATGCGCAGGGGCGGCTGAACCTGAAGGACGTGGTCGCGAAGGAGACGGGCCCCGCGCAGTCGCTCACGCGCGACGCGAGCAAGGGCGAGCCCGTGCCGCTGTCGCCGGGCGTGACGCCGCCGGCCGCCGCGCAGGCCGCATCGGCCGCGGCCGCGCAGCAGGCGTCCGTGCCGGCCGCCGCGTCGGCGACGGTGGTCGTGAAGGCCGCGCCGCAGCCGCAGAACCCGGTGCGGATGCACTTCGGCGAACTGGTGCTGCAGAACGGCCGCGTCACGTACACGGACAACTTCATCAAGCCGAACTACACGGCGAACCTCGTCGCGATCAAGGGCACGGTCGGCGCGTTCGGCACGGATTCGACGACGTCCGCGCCGGTCGACGTCGCCGCGAACCTCGCGGGCAACGGGCCGATCTCGATCAAGGGCTCGGTGAACCCGCTGATCGAGAAGCCGGCGCTCGACCTCACGGCGACCGCGCACGACATCGAGCTGACCAACCTCACGCCGTATTCGGCGAAGTACGCCGGCTATCCGATCACGAAGGGCAAGCTCAACGTCGACCTGCACTACCAGCTCGCGAACGACCAGCTGTCGGCGAACAACCACATCTTCATCGACCAGCTCACGTTCGGCGATCACGTTGAAAACGACACCGCGACGAAGCTGCCGGTGAAGCTGGCGATCTCGCTGCTGAAAAACACGCGCGGCCAGATCGACGTGAACCTGCCGGTGTCGGGCTCGCTGTCGAATCCGGAGTTCAGCGTCGGCGGCCTGATCTGGCATGCGGTGCTGAACCTGATCGCGAAGGCCGTCACGTCGCCGTTCACGCTGCTCGCGAATGCGTTCGGCGGCGGCGGCGAGGATCTCGGCTACGTCGAGTTCGCGCCGGGCTCGTATGCGCTGACCGACACGCAGCAGAAGAAGCTCGACACGGTCGTGAAGATGCTGACCGAGAAGCCGTCGATCCGCCTCGACCTGATAGGCCGCGTCGATCCGGCGCAGGACACGCCGGGGCTGCGCGACGCGTACGTCGAGCGGCTGGTGCGCCAGCAGAAGCTGAAGGACGTGGTTGGGCAGGGCGAGAGCGTCGATCCGATGTCGGTGAAGGTCGACAAGGCCGAATACTCGAAGTACCTGACGCGCGCGTACAAGGCCGCCGACTTCAAGAAGCCGCGAAACCTGGTGGGCCTGCAGAAGACGCTGCCCGATGCGGACATGAAGCAGGCGCTCGCCGATCACGCGCCGGCCGACGACAACGCGCTGCGTGCGCTCGCGCAGCAGCGCGCGCAGGCCGTGCGCCAGTACCTCGACGGCAAGATCGATTCGAGCCGCATGTTCGTCGTCGCGCCGAAGCTCGATGCGAAGGGCATCTCGGACAAGGGCGCGACGACCCGCGTCGACTTCGGGCTGCAGTAAGCGTTACCGCCGTCCGTCATCCCGCATCCGCCGCCGCGCCCGCACTCGTCGGGCGCGGCGGCTTTTTTTCAGCGGCCGGCGATCGCCGGTTCGCGCTTGTCCAGTTCCTTCCTCGCGGCCAGCGGCAGACGCGCGTCGTCCCACTGCGTCAGCCATTCGACTTCCTTCGCGGTGAACACCGGTCCGTAGTTGCGCAACGCGTACTGCAGCGCGTCGACGACGTGATGACGGATGATTTCAGGGGTACGTGCATCGTCCAGCACGAACCGGAGAGCTTCCAGGGTCGACATACTCGTGCTCCGGGTCAGGGAAAACCCTTTATCACACGCCAATAGTCGCGGGCCAACCCGAAAAAAAATCCCGCCGCACGGGCCGGCGCACGCGAGGGCCGCGGATTGCGACCGCGTGATGTCATTTGCGATTGGTTACGTTTGACAGAGAACAGAAAGCCCCGCTTCATCCGAGCGCCGCACGATCCGGCGATATTTTGCGCGCCTGAAGGCAGGTCACGTGGTTCAACATCAATCGGTGAGGTGGGGTGATGATTTCCAGGTTCATCAAGCAACGGAAAATGGCGGCGATGGTGGCGGGCGCGCTGGCGCTCGCCAGCGCGGGCGTGCATGCGGCGCAACAGGACGGCAACGCTCAGGGCGGGGACAACGGCCGGGCGAGCCGCGTCGTGAAGCACGTGCTGCTGCTGAGCATCGACGGCCTGCACGAACAGGATCTCGCGCGCTGCATCGGCGCGAATACGTGTCCGAACATCGCGGTGCTCGCGAAGAGCGGTGTGACGTATGCGAATGCGTATACGCCGGGCCTGTCGGATTCGTTCCCGGGCCTCGCCGCGCTCGTGACGGGCGGCTCGCCGAAGACGGCCGGCCTGTTCTACGACGTGTCGTACGACCGCAACCTGTACGCGCCGAGTGACACCACGTGCTCGGGCAAGCAGGGCTGGAACGTCGTGTTCGACGAGACGACCGGCATCGATGCGCAGAACGGCGGCGCGCTCGTGCACCTCGACGGCGGCGGCGCGTTCAATCCGCAGGCGATCCCGCATGCGAAGGTCAACGGTCAGTGCGTGTCGGTCTACCCGCACAACTACGTGAAGACCAACACGGTGTTCGAGGCGGTGAAGGCCGGCGTGCCGAATGCGCGCACCGCGTGGGCCGACAAGCACGCGTGGGGCTACGACTGGCTGAACGGCCCGTCGGGCACCGGCGTCGACGACCTGATGCGCACCGAGATCAATTCGATCGACCCGGCGACCAACACCGCGTACACCGACGTCTATTCGCACACCGCGCGCTTCGACAACCTGCACGTGCAGGCGCTGATCAACCAGATCGGCGGCCGCGATTCGACCGGCACGAAGACCGCACCGGTGCCGACGCTGTTCGGCGCGAACTTCCAGACGCTGAGCGTCGCGCAGAAGGCGCCGGTCGCGAAGGGCGGCGGCTATCTCGACGCCGATTTCACGCCGAACGGGCAGGTCGCGAACGCGATCACGTATGTCGACGACGCGATCGGCCATGTCGTCGCGGCGCTGAAGCAGGCGAACCTGTATTCGTCGACGGCCGTGATCGTCACGTCGAAGCACGGCCAGTCGCCGAGCGATCACACGAAGCTCGTGAAGAACGGCGACACGCTGACGAAGCTGCTCGAAGCGAACAACTACCTCGACCCGAACGGCAACTTCGGCCAGAACAACACGACGACGGGCAACCTGAACGACGGTTCGGGCCTGGTCGGCACGGGCTTCGTGCAGACCGACGACGTCGGGCTGATCTGGCTGCGCGACCGCAGCCAGCGCACGGCCGTCGTGCAGACGCTGAAGGCGAACCTCGGCTGCAACGCGCCGGGGATCTGCGCGGACGGCCCGCAGGCATACGTGCTGTACGGCGCGGCGCTCGCCGAGCGCTTCGGCGATCCGGCCAACGGCCGCACGCCGGACATCGTCGTCCAGCCGAATCCGGGCGTGATCTACACGTCGAGCACGAAGAAGGACGAGGAGCACGGCGGCAACGCGCCGGACGACAGCCACCTCGGCCTGCTCGTGTCGTATCCGGGCATTCATCGTGCGCGCACGGTGAACGACCTCGTCGGCACGAAGCAGGTCGCGCCGACGATCCTCGCGCTGCTCGGCGCCGACCCGCGCCTGCTGCAGGCGGTCGTGGCCGAGAACACGCGCGTGCTGCCGGGGCTCGGTATCGGGCGTTGAGCGTGGGGAAGGGCGGTGCGTCCGCGGCATGACGCGGGCGTTTCGGAAGTTGAGTGGGGTGAACGCGGCGCCGGGCGGATCATGGCGCCGCGATGCCGGTGCATGGCTTGAATTCAGGCGCGTGCACCGGCATATTCGTCGCGCATCACCCGTTCAACGACGTACCGAGAGGATCGCTCATGCGCCTGCTGCTTGCCCTGCTGCTTCCGTGGTTCCAGTTCTTCACGATCGGCCGCCCGATCGCCGGGATCATCTGCCTGCTCCTGCAACTCACGGTCATCGGCTGGTTGCCGGCCGCGATCTGGTCGGTGTATGCGCTGAGCCAGTACAAGACCGATCGCAAGATCGACGCGGCGCTGCGCGGGCGGCCGTAGACGCGCAATGCGCGGTGGGGTGATTCAGCCGCGTGGTTCGTATTTCGGTAGAAATCTATATATTTCATTCACATCGGCGATGTGATTTGCATGGATTTCTGCCTAAATGGCGGATTCGTGCGTTGTTCGGCTTGATGTATCCAGCCGAAACCGCTGCCCAATGACAAAACGGCCGCCCCGTCCATCGTTCGACCGGGCGGCCGCTTTACCTACTTCACCGCAAACAGCGTCAGGTTCATGAAGATCTTGAACGCATAGCCGAGCGTGACCGCGCCGATCACGCCGCCCGCCCACAGGACGACGAACCACATCCAGCCGCGCATCCGCGGCCGCGGCGCCTCGGGCGGGCGATCGGCGGAATCAGTGGTGGTAGTAATGCTGGTCTTCATGGCGCACCTTGCCTCGGAATACCCAGTAACCCATCGTCGTGTAGGCGATGATGATCGGGAGGATAACCGCTGCGCCGACCAGCGTGAAGGTCTGGCTCGAACGCGGCGCCGCCGCTTCCCAGATCGTCATCGTCTGCGGAATCGCATACGGGAACAGCGTGACGAGCAGGCCGACGTAGCCGAGCAGCACCAGCGCCAGCGCGAGCACGAACGGCGTCATGTCGTGCCGGTCGCGCACCGCGCGACGCATCCACGCCGCGCACGCGGCGACCAGGAACGGCACCGGCAGCAGGCGCCAGAACAACCCCGAATCGAACCAGCGCTGCGCGATGGCCGGGTCCTGCAGCGGCGTCCACAGGCTGACGATCGCGATGAAGCCGAGCAGCACGACGGTCAGCGGCCACACGACGCGATGCAGGCGGCGCTGCAGGTCGCCTTCGGTCTTCGCGACGAGCCAGCAGCAGCCGAGCAGCGCATAGGTCACGATCAGGCCGAGGCCGGTCAGCAGGCTGAACGGCGTGAGCCAGTCGAACGCGCCGCCGGCATACACGCCGTCCTTCACGTCGATGCCCTGCAGGAACGCGCCGAGCGCGATGCCCTGGAACAGCGTCGCGCCGGCCGAGCCGCCGATGAACGCGAGATCCCACAGCTGTTTCGTGCGGCGCGCCTTCGCGCGGATCTCGAACGATACGCCGCGGAAGATCAGGCACACCAGCATGAAGATCAGCGGCAGGTACAGCGCCGACAGCACGGTCGAATAGACGACCGGGAACACCGCGAACAGCCCGGCGCCGCCGAGCACGAGCCACGTTTCGTTGCCGTCCCACACGGGCGCGACCGTGTTCATCATCAGGTCGCGTTCCTTCTCGTCCGGGAAGAACGGGAAGACGATGCCGATGCCGAGGTCGAAGCCGTCGAGCACGACGTACATGAAAAGCCCCAATGCGATGATCGCGGCCCAGATTACGGTGACGTCCATAGGTTTTCTCGTAAGCGAAAGGAGTGGGCTCAGACGGTCTCGATCAGCTCGTCGACGGCCGACATCGGGCGGCGCGCGGTGTGATCGGGGCGCGTATCGGGTTCGTCGTCGTGCTTGACGTCGGGCAGCGCGGGGCCGGCCTTCATCAGCTTCAGCATGTAGTACACGCCGGTGCCGAACACGAGGAAGTACACGATCACGAACGTCATCATCGACAGGCTGACCTGCTGCACCGACAGCGGCGACACGGCTTCCGCAGTGCGCTTCACGCCATACACGACCCACGGCTGGCGGCCGGCTTCGGTCGTCACCCAGCCCGCGAGCAGCGACACGAAACCCGTCGGGCCCATCGCGAGCGCGAAGCGCTGGAACCCCTTCGATTCATACAGGCGGCCGCGGCGGCGCAGCAGCCAGGCGAGCGCGGCGAGGCCGATCATCGCGAAGCCGAGGCCGACCATGATCCGGAAGCTCCAGAACACGACCGTCGAATTCGGGCGGTCTTCCGGCGGAAAGTCCTTCAGACCGCGGATCTCGCCGTCCCAGCTGTGCGTGAGGATCAGGCTGCCGAGGTGCGGCACCTTCACCGCGTAGCGGGTCGTTTCCGCCTGCATGTCCGGAATGCCGAACAGGTTCAGCGCGGTACCGCCCTTTTCGGTTTCCCACAGCCCTTCGATCGCGGCGATCTTCGCGGGCTGGTGCTTCAGCGTGTTGATGCCGTGCTGGTCGCCGATCACGGCCTGCAGCGGCGCGAGCACCAGCAGCAGCCACAGCGCCATCGAGAACATCTTTTTCACGCCCTTGTCGCGGCGACCCTTCAGCAGGTGCCACGCACCCGTCGCGGCCACCACCAGCGCGGCGACGATGAACGCGGCGATCGCCATGTGGAACAGGCGGTACGGGAACGACGGGTTGAAGATGATCGCGAACCAGTCGGTCGGCACGACGCGGCCGTCGACGATCTCGAAGCCTTGCGGCGTCTGCATCCAGCTGTTCGACGCGAGGATCCAGAACGTCGAGATCAGCGTGCCGATCGCGACCATCAGCGTCGCGCCGAAGTGCGCGCGCGGGCTCACGCGGTTCCAGCCGAACAGCATGATGCCAAGGAAGCCGGCTTCGAGGAAGAACGCGGTCATGACCTCGTACATCAGCAGCGGGCCGGTGACGGCGCCGGCGAAGCTCGAGAAGCCCGACCAGTTGGTGCCGAACTGATAGCTCATCACGACGCCGGACACGACGCCCATCCCGAACGCGACCGCGAAGATCTTCGACCAGAACAGGCAGAGCGTTTTGTAGTACTGCTTGCCGGTCTTGAGCCAGCGATATTCGAGCACGGCGATGAAGCTGGCGAGGCCGATGCTCAGCGCCGGAAAGACGATGTGAAAGGAGACGGTGAACGCGAATTGCAGGCGGGCCAGATCGAGGGCCGAAAGTGCGGTGTCCATACCAGATGACCGAGGCTGACGATACCCGCCGGCGGGTGCCGGCGGACCCCGGCGGACAGGCGTCGGGGTTGGCTGGAGTATGTGCCGCGATGTTGCGCCGCGAAATGCGCCAACTCGTCGCAGATGTCCAGTCCGTCGCGCGCGATTTCGGGATAAATCGTTGATTCGTATCAAGAACGTCGTTCGCGGCGCGCGCGGTCGCGGCGTGGCGGTCTGACGCACGTGCGTCAATATGGCGCGTCGCGTCATCGGAACGGTTTTGAGCAGACGAAAACCGTGTGCCGGGACGGCGATCGGTTTCGATGCGTTAAACGCGTAACGCGAGCGTTCGAACAGGCGGGGCGTCTGTCACACGGGTAACGTCGCGCAACATTCGCGCGCCGGCCCGTAATGGATCCCCGAGCGCGTGCGGCGTAGCGTTCGGGATGCCCGGTTCGGATCGCCGAACCGGCCTGCCGGAGAACGTGACGTGAATGGATTGAAGCTCGCGCTGGGCGCGGCGGCCGCGCTCGCGGTCGCGACGGGCGGCGTGGCGCATGCCGCCCGGGTCGGAGTCTATATCGGCCCCGGCTACCCGTATTACGCCCCGGTCGTCCCTGCGCCGTACTACTACCCGCCGCCCGTCGTCGCGGTGCCGGTCGCTCCGCCGCCGCCCGAGTATGTCGAGAAGGGGCAGCCGCAGGACGACGGCGACGCGGACCTCTGGTACTACTGCGACGCGTCGAAGCATTACTACCCGCATGTGAAAACCTGCAAGTCGGGCTGGCGCGCGGTGCCGGCGCGGCCGCAGTGACGGAGGCGTGACGATGAACACCGTATTTCGACCGCTGCGCGTGCCGGCCGTGCTGGCGCTGGCCGCGCTGCTCGGCGCGTGCGCCTACCTGCCGAGCGGGCCGAGCGTGATGGCGCTGCCGGGCACCGGCAAGTCGTTCGACCAGTTCCGCGCGGATGACGGCAGTTGCCGGCAGTATGCGTTCCAGCAATCGGGCGGCGTGAGCGCCGGGCAGGCGTCGACCGCGAGCGCGGTCGGCAGCGCGGCCGTCGGCACCGCGCTCGGCGCGGCGGCCGGCGCCGCGTTCAACGGCGGCACCGGCGCGGCGGTCGGCGCGGGCGCGGGGCTGCTCGCGGGCAGCGTCGTCGGTGCGGGCGCCGCGCAGGGTTCGGCCTACGACGTTCAGCGCCGCTACGACTATGCGTATCTGCAGTGCATGTATGCGACCGGCAACCGTGTGCCGGTGCCGGGCGGCATGAGCGGGGGGAGCGGCGGCGGGTATGGCGGTAGCGGATACGACACGGCGCCGCGCGCGGCGCCGCCGATGCCGCCGGCGGGCGTCCAGCCGCCGCCGCCGCGATACTGATCCGCGCGATCGCGTGCCTCCATCGGCACGCGCTGCGTGAATTGCGTACACTCTGAGTCTCGTTTTCGGCAGGGCCGGACGCAGGGATGCCGGCTCGCGTTTTCTCAGGGCACAGCGATGATCGATTTACGCAGCGATACCGTGACACGTCCGAGCCAGGCGATGCTGGCTGCAATGACCGCCGCCGAAACCGGCGACGACGTCTGGGGCGACGACCCGACCGTCCTGCGCCTGCAGGCGGTGACGGCCGAGCGGGCCGGCAAGGAAGCCGGCCTGTTCTTCCCGAGCGGCACGCAGAGCAACCTGGCCGCGCTGATGTCGCATTGCGAGCGCGGCGACGAGTACATCGTCGGCCAGCTCGCGCACACCTACAAGTACGAAGGCGGCGGCGCGGCCGTGCTCGGCAGCATCCAGCCGCAACCGATCGAGAACGCGCCGGACGGCACGCTGCCGCTTGCGAAGATCGCCGCGGCGATCAAGCCGCTCGACAATCACTTTGCCCGCACGCGCCTGCTCGCGCTCGAAAACACGATCGGCGGCCAGGTCTTGCCGGAAGGCTATGTGCAGGAAGCCGTCGCGTTCGCGCGCAGCCGCGGGTTGTCCACGCATCTCGACGGCGCGCGCGTCTGCAATGCGGCGGTTGCATCGGGTCGCCCGATCGCCACGCTGTGCGCGCCGTTCGACACCGTGTCGATCTGCTTCTCGAAAGGGCTCGGTGCACCGGTCGGCTCGGTGCTGGTCGGCAGCCGTGCGCTGATCGAGCGCGCGCAGCGCTGGCGCAAGGTGCTGGGCGGCGGGATGCGGCAGTCGGGCATTCTCGCGGCGGCGTGCCTGTATGCGCTCGATCACAACGTCGAGCGGCTCGCGGACGATCACGCGAATGCCGCGCATCTCGCCGAAGGGCTCGCGCGCATCGACTCGGTGAAGGTGCTGTCGCATGCGACGAACATGGTGTTCGCGCAATTCCCCGAAGCCGATTGCGCGCCGCTCGAGGCATGGCTCAAGGAACGCGGGATTCTCACGCAGATGCTGTATGCGTCGCGCTTCGTCACCCACTGCGACGTGTCGCGCGCGGACATCGACACGTTCCTCGGCGCGGTCGGCGAGTACTTCTCGCAGCGGCGCGCGTGAAGCGGAGTGCGTCGGCCGGCGACGGGCCGGCGCGACGTGGCATGACGCAGGACGCGGAGGGTTGACGCGGCGCGTCGCCGGTCGATCGTTGCCGTGCCGGCGGATTACGCCTGCCGCGGCGTGTCGGCGGGCGGCGTGCCGTCGTGGAACAGCGATTTCAGCTGCGTGCGCAGTTCGGCGCTGTCGGTGTGCTGGTGGACCGAGACCGCGTGTTGCACGGCGGCCTCCAGCAGTTCGTTGTCGGAGTCGGCGGAAATCGCGACCGAGCAATGCATCGCGCTGGGAAACTCGCGGCAATCGATATAGCGGCGGGACATGATGTTCTCCTCACATGAAAGGGAACGGCCGGACCTGGACGATCGGCCGCGCGGCGCGTTCGCGAGGCCGATGGAAAAAGTATAGGCGGCGCGGCCGACTTTCTCGTCGGAGTGCGTACCGCGCCGGCCGACCGTGTCGATCGCCGGCGCGGCTGCCGGCGCGTTACGGCAGCGGCGCGAGCAACCGGCGCGCCGCTTCGACGACCCGCTCCGACAGCGACGCCATCGTCGGCGACTGCACGGTCCACGCGTGCCAGTACAGCGTGACGTCGGTCGGATGCGCGGGCGCGAGATCGACGAGCCCCTGCGTATCGAGCGGCGCGGTGCCGATCAGCGGCTCCGGCACCATCGCGTAGCCGAGCGCGTGCCGCACGGCCGCGAAGTGCGCATGAGTGCCCGGCACGTAATGGCACGGGTAGGCGCCGTCCGGCAGCCCGAACTTCTCCTTCAGAAACGACGATTGCAGCGTGTCGCGCCGCGAATACGCGACGACGGGGGCCTTGCGTGCGCTCGTGCGGTTCAGCCCGCGCGGAAACCAGCGCACCGCGAACGCGGCGGCCGCGAGCAGCCGGTAGCGCATCGTGCCGAGCGGCGTCGCGATGCAGCCGCGCATCGGCTTCGGCTCGGTCGTCACGCAGCCGACCGCCATTCCGCTTTCCAGCAGCGCGAACGTGTGATCCTGATCCTCGACGATCAGCTCGAACAGGATCCGTTCGCCGGCGAGCACGGACGTCAGCGCGGGCAGGAACCAGGTCCCGAGGCTGTCGGCGTTCAGCGCGATCGTCACGGAGATCGGCGATTCGCGTTCGGTCGCGAGCGTGCTCTGCAGGTCGGCCTGCAGCAGCGCGACGCGGCGCAGGTGCTGCAGCACGCGCTGTCCGGCCACCGTCGGGCGGCACGGCCGCGTGCGCAGCACGAGCGGCGTGCCGAGGCTCGCTTCCAGCGCGCGGACCCGCTGCGTGACGGCGGACGCGGTCACGTGCAGGCGCACGGCCGCCTGCTCGAAGCTGCCGGTGTCGGCGACGGCCAGCAGCGCGGCGGCCTGCTTCGGATCGATCGTCATCGACATGTCGGGGGCATTCCTGTGAGCGGAGACGAGAACAGGCCGTAGTGTAAGGCAGCGTGGGCCGCCGTCCCGGCGCGGCGAATCGTCCCGCCATGCGCGATTCGTCGCCGGAATCGGTTGCCGCGTATGGGATGCGCTGCGGCGCGGGCATTTTGATCTACGCTGTATGCATGCGCGAAACGCGGCGGCGATGTCGTCATGCCGATGCCGGTGCCCGACGACGACAGGCGGCACATGAGCCCGGCTACACTCCACTGAAGAACAAGCGACGGAGCAACCGAGCCATGATCTTCCGGCAACTTTTCGACCCGCAATCGTCGACGTACACGTATCTGCTCGCCGATAGCGCATCGCGCGAGGCGCTGTTGATCGATCCGGTGTTCGAGCAGGTACGCCGCGACGCGGCGCTGCTCGACGAACTCGGGCTGCGGCTCGTCGCGACCGTCGACACGCACGTGCATGCCGATCACGTGACGGGCGCCTGGCTGCTGAAGCAGCGCACCGGCAGCGCGATCGCGATCTCGGCCGCGAGCGGCGCGCGAGGCGCCGACCGCTACCTGAACGACGGCGACCGCTGTGCGTTCGGTTCACGCTACCTGACCGTGCGCGCGACGCCCGGCCACACGAGCGGCTGCATCAGCCTCGTGCTCGACGACGAATCGATGGCGTTCACCGGCGATTGCCTGCTGATCCGCGGCACCGGCCGCACCGACTTCCAGGAGGGCGACCCGCGCGCGCTGTATCGCGCGGTGCACGGCCGGCTCTTCACGCTGCCGGCCGCGTGCCTGCTGTACCCGGCGCACGACTATCGCGGGCTCACGGTGACGAGCGTCGGCGAGGAGCGGCGCTTCAACCCGCGCCTCGGCGGCGATCTCAGCGAGGACGATTTCGCGGGCTACATGCGCAACCTCGGGCTCGCGCATCCGCGTCAGATCGACGTCGCGGTGCCGGCGAACCTGCAGTGCGGGGTCGCCGCGAACGCGCCCGATGCGCAGGCGGCAGCCGACTGGGCGCCGCTCGTCTATACGTTCGCCGGCTTCTGGGAAATCGATCCGCAATGGCTCGAGGATCATCTGCCGGCCGTGCAGGTCGTCGACGTGCGCGAGCCGGACGAATTCACCGGTCCGCTCGGCCATCTGCCGGGCGCGACGCCGATCCCGCTCGGCGAACTGGCCGCGCGCACCGGCGAGATCGCGCGCGACCGGCCGGTCGTGACCGTGTGCCGGGCCGGCGGGCGCTCCGCGCAGGCGACCGTGATCCTCAGGAAGGCCGGCTTCGACGCGGTCGCGAATCTCGGCGGCGGGATGCTGCGCTGGCGCGCGGAAGGGCGTGTCGTGATGGACGGCCGATCGTAGCGGCCCAGGCAGTCCTTCGAAAAAATGTCGGACCGATGTCGAAACGGCCGGGCGCCGTTCGTCGTCAAGGTATCCGATCACGTGGCGCCGCACGACGCGGCGCCGAAACCCGGAGAGACCCCACGATGATGCCGACGCTTTACGCCCATCCCTTTTCGTCCTACTGCCAGAAGGTGCTGACCGCGCTATACGAGAACGGCACGCCGTTCGACTATCGCGTGCTCGCGCACGACGACCCGAAGCCGATGCAGGAACTGGCCGCGCTGTGGCCGCTGAAGCGCTTCCCGGTGCTCGTCGACGCGGGCCGCACGGTGATCGAGGCGACGATCATCATCGAATATCTCGGCCTGAACCATCCGGGCCCGGTGCGCCTGCTGCCCGACGATCCGCGCGCCGCGCTCGAGGTGCGGACGATGGACCGCTTCTTCGACAACTACGTGGCGACGCCGCAGCAGAAGGTCGTGTTCGATGCGCTGCGGCCGGAAGCCGAGCGCGATGCGCGCGGGGTGGCCGATGCGCGCGCGATGCTCGACACGTCGTATGCGTGGCTCGACAGGACGATGGCCGAGCGCGAATGGGCGGCCGGCGACCATTTCAGCCTCGCCGATTGCGGCGCGGCGCCGTTCCTGTTCTACGCGGACTGGACGCACCGGATCGATCCGGCGTTCGCGAACGTGATCGCGTACCGCCAGCGTCTGCTCGCGCGGCCGTCGTTTGCGCGGGCGGTCGACGAGGCGCGGCCGTATCGTTCGTTCTTTCCGCTCGGTGCACCCGATCGCGACTGACGGGTGCGGCCGTCGCACGGCGCGCGGCCGCGGCGCATGGCCGGCATCGCGCGCCGGGGCGACGGAACGACAGCAGCAGCACCATTGCGCGGCGGCCCGTCACATCGTGCGCGTGGCCGACTGCGCGAGCGTCAGCAGTTCGTCGAACTGCGTGATCAGCTCGAAGCACAGCAGGAACGCGAGCGTATAGGCGGGCGCGGGGAAGCGCCGGATCATCTCCAGCACCCGCGGCGCGAAGCGCGACCGGATCGCGTCGCGCGTCAGCAGCCACGCGATCGCGATGCCGATCGCCGCGCCCGCGATCAGGTCAGTCGGATAGTGAAAGCCGAGATACGCGCGCGGCAGGCAGATGAACACGACCGAATACAGCAGCGCGACGATGCCGACGCGGCGCGCGATGATGAAGATGCCGGTCGCGATCGCCATCCACAGCATCGCGTGATCGCTCGGAAACGAACTCCATGTCTGCAGCGTCGCCGCGCGCAGTCCGGCCGACGGAAAGTGCAGGTGCAGGTCGGGGTTGTAGATCGGCCGTACGCGGAACGGCAGCACCTGGGCGAGCACGCGGCCGACGGCGAGCGCGACGAGCCCGCTCGCGACGGTGGCGACGACCCGTTCGCGTTGCCGTTCGCGGTTAGGGCCGGGCTGGAACCACAGCCAGCACAGCACGGGAACGAGCACGAAGCCCTTGAACGTGTAGAGGCCCGCGATCACGCGGATCGCGTGATTCATCAACGGGCCGAACGTCACGTGGGTGAGGAAGATCTGGATCGTGGTGTCGAAATCGTTCATGTCCTGTGCGACCCGGGCGGACGCGCAGCGCATGACGGGCGGCCGGCTGGATCGGAAAGCGCGCTCGCACGGAGCGCAACGGGGGGCAAGTATGTCACCCGTTATTTCGAAGAAAATGCGAAAAAATACCGGGAATCCCCTGACGCACCGGGCTCGGTGGTGGGGCCGGATGGCAACGCGCCGTGCGGTGCGGCAGGGTCGAATCATCCGATGTTTGCGTGCGGACCTGCACGAACGCCGGAAAAATATTTGGGTGAACTGGACAATTCGCCCGGCCGGTGCAGACCTTGCGCCGGATGAACGATTGCCGTGCCGGAATGGTATGAAGCTGCCGGGCGGCGCGGCGTCATGCGCGTCGATCAAAAATATAAAAAAAGCGGGCAAGCCTCGTGGGCTTGCCCGCCGGTGCTACGCGACGCCCGATCTCAGTTGCGCCACATCCGCACGACGAGCGCGGCCAGCGACGTCGCGACGGCCAGCGCGGTCACCGCATTCCAGCCCAGTTGCGCGAGCAACGAACTGCCGAGCGCGGCGCCGGCCGCCATCCCGATGAACATGCCGACGAACAGCACCGCGTTGAGGCGGCTGCGCGACGCGGGATCGATCCGGTAGACGATCGACTGGTGCGCGATCAGCGTCGCCTGCACGCCCAGATCGAAGCCGATCGTCGCGACCGCGAGCAGGACGAGCTGCGCATGCGGCGACATCAGCGGCGCGGCGGCCATCGACGCGAACGACGCCGTCGCGATGCCGATCCCGATGCGCGTGACGCGCTCGGGGCCGTGATGGTCGGCCAGGCGTCCGGCAATCGGCGCGGCCAGCGCGCCGGCGGCGCCCGCAAGGCCGAACGCACCGGCGGCCGCGCTGCCGAGATGGAACGGCGCACCGTGCAGCATCACCGCGAGCGTCGACCAGAACGCGCTGAAGCCGACGGCCAGCAGCCCCTGCGCGAGGGCGGTGCGGCGCAGTGCCGAATGCTCGCGCCACAACGCGCCGAGCGAGCCGATCAGCGCGCGATACGGCAGCTGCGTGGTCGGCGCGAAACGCGGCAACCCGCGTGCGGCCACGGCGCCGATCGCGGCGACGCTGACCGCCGCGAGCGCGAACATCGCGCGCCAGCCGGCCGTCTCGGCGATGAACCCGGCCACGACGCGCGACAGCAGGATGCCGAGCAGCAACCCGGTCATCACCGTGCCGACGATGCGGCCGCGATGCGCGTCGTGCGCGAGCGTCGCGGCGGCCGGCACGACGTCCTGCGCCATCGTCGCGGCGAGGCCGATCGCGAAGCTCGCCGCGAGCAGCAGCCCGAGCGATGGCGCGACGGCCGCCAGCAGCAGCGCGACGACCAGCGCGGCGGCCTTGGTGACGATCACGCGGCGTCGGTCGAAGCGGTCGCCGAGCGGCGCGAGCAGCAGGATGCCGAGTGCATAGCCGAGCTGCGTGAGCGTCGGCACGAAACCGATCGCGCGCGCCGACGCGCCGAGATCGGGGGCGAGCGCGCCGAGCATCGGCTGCGCGTAGTAGAGCGGGGCGACGCCGAGGCCGGCGGCGGCCGCGAGCAGCAGCACGAGCCGGCGATCGGGCATCGAATGGGCGGCCGGATGGGCCGGAGCGTGCGCCACGCGGGGCGCGGTATCGAGACGGGCAGGGGTGGACATCGCGTACATCCTCGGTTGAAGAATGGGATGGACGCGAGTGTGGCGGCACGCGGCCGGCGACGGTAGTGCCGCCTTGCGCAGATTTGTTATACGCTGCACGCATGACCGAAAAATCCCCATCCTCTCCCGCTGCTGGCGGGTCTTCGCGCATTGAGACGGTGCCGGTGGACGGCGCCGGCTATCGTTTCGAGCTGATGGAAACCTTCGTGCGCATAGTCGAGGCCGGCAGCCTGTCGGCGGCGGCCGTGCAACTGCATACGACGCAGCCGACCATCAGCCGCCGGCTGCAGGCGCTGGAAAGTTCGCTCGGCATGCGGCTGCTGCAACGCACGACCCATGCGATGCGGCTAACCGTCGACGGCGAGCGGTGCTTCAAGCGGGCGAAGGAACTGCTGGCGAGCTGGGCGGCGTTCGAGGCCGATTTGCGCGGCGCGCAGGAGGAGCCGGACGGGCTGCTGCGGGTCGCGGTGCCGCACGCGTTCGGGCAAGAGCGTTTCGTCGTGCCGCTCGCGCAGTTCCTGCGCGACTATCCGCGCGTGTCGGTCGAGTGGCTGCTGCAGGACGAGGTGCGCGATTTCGTCGGCAGCGGCATCGATTGCGCGATCCAGGTCGGCGAGCCGACCGATCCGGGCGTGGTCGCGATCCGGCTGACCAAGGTGCCGCGCTTCGTGGTCGCCGCGCCGTCCGTGCTGAACGGCGCCGACGTGCCGGCCGACCCGGACGCGCTGGCCGCACTGCCGTGGCTCGCGTTGCGCACGTACTACCGCAACGAACTCCTGCTGACGCATGCGGCCACCGGCGACACGCGGCGCCTCGCGATCCGCCCGCGCATCACGACCGCGAACCTGTATGCGCTGCGCAGCGCGGCGCTGCTGGGCGTCGGCGCGTGCGTCGGATCGTCATGGTTGCTGGCCGGCGATCTCGCGCGCGGCGATCTCGTGCACCTCGCGCCCGAGTGGCAGGCCGCGCCGCTGCCCGTCTACCTGACCTATCCGCATGCGCAGTTCTATCCGTCGCGGCTCGTGCGGTTCGTCGCGATGATGCGCGAAGCCGTGCCGGCGCTCGTCGAAGGGCGCGACGGCTGACGCGGGCGGCGCGCCGGTGGCGACTCGCGGTCAGCCGCGCCGGATGCCTTCCGGCAGCGCGCTGATGCGGCGTACCTCGGGCGAGTCGAGCCACGCGCGCGACGTCGCGCAGTCGACGAACATGTCGGTCGCGTCCTCGCCCCAGAACAGGTCGCCGTCGAGTACGAAGGTCGGGACGCCGAACACGCCGTCGGCGATCGCGCGATCCGTGTTCGCGCGCAGCGCGTCCTTGACCGGCTGGGCGTCGACGGCCGTCACACCTTCCGGAAAACCGACGGCTTCGCACAGGGCGGCGAAGCCTTCCGGCGTCGATACGTCCTGACCGTCGCGCCAGATATGCCGGAAGATCCGCCGGATCGCGTCGGGCGAGCTGCCCATCGCGATCGCGAGGCGCAGCGGCTTGATCGGATTGAACGGGTGCGCGGGCGGCATCCGGAAGGCGATGCCGAGCTTGTCCGCGCGGTATTGCGCGTGGCGATAGGTGAACACGCGCTTGGCCGCGATCTCCGCCGGCGCTTTCTGGCCCCAGTGCGCGAGCAGCGCGCCGAGCACGATCGGCCGCGGCTCGAACGCGGCGGCGGGCGGCAACCGGTCGAACTGTTCCTGTTGCAGGTAGGCAAACGGCGAAACGAAATCGAAATACCAGGTGGCGGTGCGCGCGGCGTTCATCGCGGGTGTCTCCTCATGCGGGTCCGGTTGACGGTTGCACGCGCGGCGCGGTGCCGGTGAACGACGCGCTGCGTGCATCGGCGGCCAGTGTCGCATGCGGTTGCCTTTCATGCTGCCGCGTCGCCTCCCGGGATGCAGCCGATGCCCTACGAGCGGACCGTGTCGTCCGCTGACGACGCGAGCCGCGCGAGACTGTCGCGCACGGCGGGTGCGTCGTAGCGCGCGCCCGCGCCGCCGAGCGCGACGGTCGCCTTCTGCGCGAGCGGCAGCAGCATCGCGAGCGCCGCCGTCATCGCCGGCGCGGCGGCGAGCCGCGATTTCGGGCCCGACACCGTCAACGCACCGACGCATTCGCCGGCCGCGTTGAACACGGGCACGGACGCCGATGCCGTCTCCGGGTCGCGCTCGCCGTACGACGCGGCCCACAGCTGTTCGCGCACGTCGTGCCAGCGGGCGTCCTGCGTGTCGGTGAAGGCCAGCAGCACCTTCCCCGAGGCGCCCTGGCCGACCGGAAACTCCTCGCCGACGCGGATCGAAACACGCACCGCCCGCGCGGGCTCGACGCGATAGAGCACGGAGCGCACGTCGCCCTGGCGCACGTAGAACGATGCCGTTTCCCCGAGTTCGCGGCTCAGCGTCTCGAGCAGCGGCTCGACTACCGGGCCGACGCGGAACGAACGCTGGTACAGCGCGGCGAGCCGCAACGGCTCGTGCCCGATCGCGTACTGGCCGTCGTCGAGTTTGCGCATGAAGCCGCCATGCTCGAGCGCGGCGAGCAGGCGCAGGATCGTGCTCTTGTACAGCCCGGTGCGGCGCGACAACTCGGCGAGCGACAGCCGGTCGTCGGTCTGGCCGAACGCACGGAGGATCGCGAACGCACGGTCGAGCACGGCGACGCCGCTGGATGCTTCCCCGGTCGCCGGATCGGATGCGTCGCCGGCGTGAACTGCTGGATTCCTCGGCACTGCCTGCTTCCTTCGAATGATGGGTCGGTCGACTATATCGTTCTATCTGACAGAACACAAGTTCCAAAAAAACGCGATTTCACGGGTATACCCCGCTTATCGCCCGTCCGACGTGCGCTTACAGTTCTGTTAAACGGAACTATGTTCTTTCAGATAGAACGATGAGGTGTCGAATGAAGGTTTCCGAAAACACGAAGGTGCTGGTCAGCGAGGTCGGGCCGCGCGACGGGCTGCAGAGCATCGAGGCCGTCATGCCGACGGCCGCCAAACTGCGCTGGATCACCGCGCTGGCCGCGGCCGGCCTGCGCGAGATCGAGGTCGGGTCGTTCGTGCCGGCCAGGCTGCTCCCGCAGATGGCCGATGTACGCGAAGTCGTGGCGCACGCGCTCGCGATTCCGGGGCTGCACGTCGCCGCGCTCGCGCCGAACCTGCGCGGCGCCGAGGGCGCGTTCGACGCGGGCGTGCACAAGCTGACGCTGCCGGTCTCGGTGACGGAAGCCCATTCGCTGGCGAACATTCGCAAGACGCCCGCGCAGATGATCGACGAGGTGCGCGCGATCGTCGCGTTGCGCGACGCGCGGTTTCCGTCGGTGCAGATCGAGGCGGGCGTGTCGGTGGCGTTCGGCTGCACGATCGCGGGCACGGTCTCCGACGACGAGACGATCGCGATGGCGGTGGCGATGGCCGAATGCGGGGTCGACGAAATCGGCCTGTCCGACACCAGCGGTTATGCGAATCCCGCGCAGGTGCGCCGGCTGTTCACGCGGCTTCAACGCGAAGTCGGCGACAAGGCCGGCGGCGCGCATTTCCACAACACGCGCGGGCAGGGGCTCGCGAACGTCGTCGCGGCGCTCGATGCGGGCGTGACGACGATCGACGCGAGCCAGGGCGGCCTCGGTGGCTGTCCGTATGCGCCGGGCGCGACCGGCAACATCGTCACCGAGGATCTCGTGTTCCTGCTCGAGGCGATGGGCTACGACACGGGCGTCGACGTCGACGCGTTGCTCGCCGCGCGCGCGATCCTGCAGGCGGCGCTGCCGTCCGAGGCGCTGTACGGCCACGTGCCCGACGCAGGGTTGCCGAAGGGTTTCCGCTATGCGGATGGTCGCGCTGCGGCGGCTCGACAACCGGAAGGATGCGTAGCGGGAGTCGCACGATGAACGATCGACAACAGGCTGCCGCGCTGCCGTATGCGGGCGTGCGCGTGATCGAGATGACGCACATGGTGATGGGTCCGACGTGCGGGATGCTGCTCGCGGATCTCGGCGCGGAAGTGATCAAGATCGAGCCGATCGCGGGCGACAGCACGCGGGCGCTGCGCGGTTCCGGCGCGGGCTTCTTCGGGATGTTCAACCGCAACAAGAAGAGTCTCGCGGTCGACGTGAAGGACCCGCGCGGGCTGGAGATCGTGCGGCGGCTCGTCGCGACGGCGGACGTCTTCAGCGAGAACTTCAAGAGCGGCACGATGGACCGGCTCGGCCTCGGCTACGCGGCGCTGGACGCGCTGAATCCGCGTCTCGTGTACGTATCGCACAAGGGTTTCCTGCCGGGGCCGTACGAGCATCGCACCGCGCTCGACGAAGTCGTGCAGATGATGGGCGGCCTGGCCTACATGACGGGCCCGGAAGGGCGGCCGCTGCGCGCGGGCGCGAGCGTGAACGACATCATGGGCGGCATGTTCGGCGCGATCGGCGCGATGGCCGCGCTCGCGCAGCGCGAGCGCACGGGCCGCGGCCAGCAGGTGCAGAGTTCGCTGTTCGAGAACAACGTGTTCCTCGTCGCGCAGCACATGATGCAGTTCGCGGTGACGGGGCAGGCCGCGGCGCCGATGCCGAGCCGGATTTCCGCGTGGGCCGTCTACGACGTGTTCTCCGTCAAGGATGACGAACAGATTTTTCTCGCGGTCGTGTCGGACACGCAGTGGGCGCTGTTCTGCGACGCGTTCGGCCTGACCGCGCTGAAGGACGATCCGCGCCTCGCGACCAACAACCTGCGCGTACAGGCGCGCGAATGGCTGCTGCCGGAATTGCGTTCGCGGCTGGCGCCGTATTCGGCCGCGGAGATCGGCGCGATCTTCGAATCGACCGGCCTGCCTTACGCACCGATCACGAAGCCGCAGGACCTGTTCGACGATCCGCATCTGCTGGCCACGGGCGGCCTCGAAGCCGTGACGCTGCCGGCCGACGCGAGCAGCGCCGGCCGGCCGGTCGACACGCGCACCGCGTTGCTGCCGCTGACGCTCGCCGGCGAGCGCCTGCGGCTGCGCTCGGCGCCGCCCGCGCTCGGCCAGGATACGTGCGCGCTGCTCGGCGAACTCGGCTACACGCCGGACGATGCGCGTGCGCTGATCGATGCCGGCGTCGTGGCGGGGCAATACGGCGCGGCAGCCGCCGCGCACGGCGACGCGCCGGGCGGCGCGCCTTCGGCGAACGAAGTGGCGAGCGCGTAGCGCAGCCGCGATTCATCGAACGAACAAAGGCGTCCCGGCCGCGCACCGCGCGGGGAGGCTCGCCGCATTCACGGAGACAACCATGACATCCGCTTCTCCGGCGCTGGCCGCCGATCGCGAGACCGACGCGTCGATCGAGCAACGTGCGGTGCGCAAGGCCGCGTGGCGCTTCATCCCGCTGCTCGCGCTCGCGTATTTCTTCAACTATCTGGATCGCACGAGCGTCGGATTCGCGGCGCTCACGATGAACCGCGATCTCGGGCTGACCGCGACGCAGTTCGGCTGGGGCGCGGGGATCATGTTCGCCGGCTATTGCGTGTTCGAAGTGCCGAGCAATCTCGCGCTGTACCGTTTCGGTGCGCGCCGCTGGCTGGCCCGCATCATGATCACGTGGGGGCTGATGGCGGCCGCGACCGCGCTCGCCACCGGGCCGACGAGTTTCTATGCGATCCGGCTGCTGCTCGGCATCGGGGAAGCCGGATTCTTTCCCGGCGTGATCTTCTTTCTTGCGGTGTGGTTTCCCGCGAGCTATCGCACGCGCGTGCTGGCGTGGTTCACCGTGTCGACGCCGCTGTCGTCGCTGATCGGCGGCCCGCTGTCGACGTGGCTGCTGCAGCTCGACGGCGCGCTCGGGCTCGCCGGCTGGAAGTGGATGTTCATCGTCGAAGGGCTGCCGGCGTGCGCGCTCGGTTTCCTCGTACTGAAACTGTTGTCGGACTCGCCGGAGCATGCGACGTGGCTGTCGGACGACGAGCGTGCCGCGCTGCAACGCGCGTTCGAGCGCGATGGCGCGGCGGCCGGCCGCAAGAAGCGCTTCGGCGTCGCGCTGCGCGACGTGCGCGTGTACGTGCTCGCGCTGATCTCGTTCGGCTTCACGATGGGCTCGTACGGCATCGGCATCTGGTTGCCGCAAATGCTGAAGGCGCACGGGATGTCGACGATGCAGACCGGCTGGCTGTCCGCGGTGCCGTACTTCTTCGCGACGGTCGCGTTGCTGTGGTGGGCGAAGCGGGTGGACCGACGCGGCGGCCCGGTCGCGAACCTGGCGATCGGATTGTGCATCGGCGCGGTGGCGCTCGGCGTGTCGACCCATTTCCTGACCCTCGGGCCCGCGCTCGTCGGCATCACGCTCGCGCTGATCGGCACGATTGCCGGCCGCACGATCTTCTACACGCTGCCGTCGCGCTTCCTGTCCGGCCAGGCCGCGGCCGGCGGGCTGGCGCTGATCAACTCGATCGGCGCGCTCGGCGGCTTCGCGGGCCCCTATCTCGTCGGTTACCTGAAGGACAGTTTCGGCACCTTCACCGCCGGGATGCTCGGCCTCGCGATCGTGCTGGCGATCACGACACTGCTCACGCTGTCGCTGTACGCGTTCGACCGGAGCGAATGACATGACCTTTTCGATCAAACGGCGCCGGTTGATCGGCGCGGCCGCCGCCTCGCTCGCGCTGCCCGCGTTCGCCGACACGCCGGCCCCTGATGGAGCCTCCCGCATGACGCAAAGCAACTACCTCGCGGTCCGCCCCGACTGGCTCGCGTCGGCGCTCGAACCCGCGCTCGAGCCCGACCTGCCGATCGTCGACGCGCATCATCACTTCTATGAACGGCCGGGCTGGATCTACCTGCTCGACGACTATCTGCAGGATGCGCGCTCGGGCCACAACATCCAGGCGTCCGTCTACATGCAGGCGCAGACGCGCTATCGCGATTCGGGTCCCGCGGAGCTGAAGCCGGTCGGCGAGACGGCCTATGTCGCCGGCGTGACCGAGCCGCTGCAGCACGGCCCCGTGGCGGTCGCGAAAGGCATCGTCGGCCATGCGGACCTGCGGCTCGGCGAACGCGTGCGCGACGTGCTGGAAGCGCATCTCGAAGCGGGGCGCGGGCGGTTTCGCGGCGTGCGGCACCTGAGCACGTGGGATGCCGATCCGACGCTCGCCAATCCGCTGTCGGCGGTGCCGCGCGGGCTGCTGCTCGATCCCGCGTACCGGGCCGGCGTCGCGCAGCTCGCGCCGCTCGGGCTGTCGTACGACGCGTGGCTGTTCTTCCCGCAGTTGCCCGAATTGTTCGAGCTCGCGAAGGCGAACCCGGACACGCGGATCATCGTCAATCACTGCGGCGGCGTCGTGCGGATCGGCAGCTATGCGGACAAGCGGCCGGAGGTGTTCGCGCGCTGGTCGGCGTCGATGCGCACGCTCGCGCAACTGCCGAACGTGTACGTGAAGGTCGGCGGCCTCGGGATGCGCATCAACGGATTCGATTTCGAGAAAGGCGCGAAGCCGCCGTCCTCGGCGCAGCTCGCCGACGCGTGGAAACCGTGGATGATGACCTGCATCGACGCGTTCGGCCCCGGGCGCTGCATGTTCGAGAGCAATTTCCCGGTCGACAAGGGGTCGTATTCGTTCGTGAACGGCTGGAACGCGTTCAAGCGTCTGACCGCGCAGGCCGGCGCGGACGAGCGCGACGCGCTGTTCCGCGGCACGGTCACGCACGCGTACCGGCTCGGCTGACGCGCGTACGCCGCGTCACCCGGCTTCCACCAGCGCCGCGAGCCGCGCCAGCGCCATCTGCCAGCCGGTCTCGTTGTCGGCGGCCGGCACGCCGGGCGGGACGCCGTCGTGCACGGCATCCACGCGTGTGCCGCCCGCTTCGTCGGACAGCGTGATCGTGATCGTCATCGCGCCGCGCAGCAGCGGGTCGTCGGTTTCGAATACGTCGATCTCGACGATCTGCTGGTCCGGCACGAGCGTGACGAAGCGGCCGTGATAGGTGTCGGTGTGTGCGGTGGTCTTGCCGGTACCGGCCGCGGGCGCGTCGTAGCTCAGCGACACGCGCAGCGCGCCGCCTTCGCGCGCATCGTACGCATGCACGCGGCACGTCATGCCGTCGGGCACTTTCCACTGTTCGACCGCGTGGGGGTCGAGCAGCGCGCGGTAGACGCGCCCGCGCGGGGCGTTCAGGTGCCGGCTGACCCGGGTCGAATGCGTGTGCATGTGCAACATGTGGCCTCCCGCGAAGCGCGCGCGACGGTGCACGCCGGCGCCCGGCGTGTCGTCATGCTTCCTTCAGGAATCCTAGGCGCGGGCGCGGCGGCATGCAATGACCGCACGCGAGCCGGCGTTCAGCGCAGGGTCGCGGCGAAGGCGTCGAGCTGCGTGATGCAGGTGTTCCAGCCCTCGAAAAAGCCGAGCGCTTCGTGGCGCTCGCGCGTCGCCGCGTCGGGATGCATCACGCGCGCCTCGTAGCGGCTGCCCGCGTCGTCGTCGGCCATCGTGATGATCGCCGTGAAGCCCATCCACGGCGCCTGCGGCCGCCAGCCGCCCGTGAGCATCGACGTGAACGCGATGCGCGATTCCGGCACGATTTCGAGGAAGCAGCCGGGATTGTCGCTCGTGCCGCCGTCGGGGCCGCGCATGAACGTATGGAAGGCGCCGCCCGGCCGCAGGTCGAACGCGCGCACCTCGGTGGTCCACGGTTTCGGGCACCACCATTCCTTCAGCAGATCGGGGTCGGTCCATGCGCGCCACAGCGCCTGGCGCGGCGCGCGCAACGTACGCGTGATGACGAGGTCGTGGGCTTCAGCGGGTTCGACGTGGCTGGCTGACATCTTGCTCCTCCTGGTGACGGCGTTCGACGAATTCGACGAGACGATCGGATCGCGCTTCCCACTGCGCGCGTTGCGCGGCGAGCCACGCCTCGGCCTCGGTCAGCCGGCTGCCGACCAGCGCGCAGGTGCGCGAGCGGCCGGTTTTGCGGGTTTCCACGAGGCCGCTGCGCTCGAGCACGGCAACGTGCTTCATGAACGACGGCAGCGCCATGTCGAACGGCGCGGCCAGCGCGGAGACCGTGCGCTCGCCCTGGCCGAGCGCGCTGACGATCGCGCAGCGCGTCGGATCGGCGAGCGCATGAAAGACGTCGCTGATGCCGGGTTGAAAGTTATCCATTTGGCTAAGTGTAGGCGATGCGGGAAACGCTGCAGCGAAAATTTTCGTCACGTACGATGATGGGGCGGTAACGCGCGCCGATCGGGCGCTGCGTCGCCGGACGTCTGCCGTCGTCGCGCGAGCCTCGACGCCCGGCCGGCGTTCGTTCCGATTCCGGCCCATGCCGAACCCGCGCATGCGGCCCACCTGATTACCGGAGATGGCATGACCGAACCTGTTACCGTCCGCCGCGTCGGCGCAAGCGAAGCGATGGCCTGCGTCGATGCGCTGGCCGACGTGCTGATCGATTGCGTCGAAGGCGGCGCGTCCGTCAGCTTCATGTTGCCGATCGCGCGGTCGACCGCGGTCGCGTTCTGGACGCGCGTGGCCGACGGCGTTGCGAACGACGAGCGCATCCTGCTCGTCGCCGAGGATGCATCGGGCCGGATCGTCGGCACCGTGCAGGTCGTGACCGCGCAGCCCGAGAACCAGCCGCATCGCGCGGACATCTCGAAGATGCTCGTGTCGCGGCACGCGCGCCGGCAGGGCATCGCCGCGCGCTTGATGGCGGCGGCCGACGCGGCCGCGCGCGACGCCGGCAAGACCGTGCTCGTGCTCGACACGGTGACGGGCGGCGACGCCGAGCGGCTGTACGAGCGGGCCGGCTGGCAGCGTGTCGGCGTCGTGCCGAACTATGCGCTGATGCCCGACGGCGCGCTCTGCGCGACGACGATTTTCCACAAGCAGCTCGCGTAACGGCAATCGCCATGTTGAGCGGCATCGTTCCGGGCGTGTCGGGAGCCGCTTCTTGCCCGGCAGCCAACCGTCAGGAATAGCAGGACCGGAGGCAGCCCCGGTCCGATATAGTCGCGTTCTCGCAAAGGACGCCGACAACACGCCACGCAACCGCCGCCTCGATGAAACGCTCCCATGTCGCTTTCGCCCTCACGGGCCTGCTCGTCGCGCTGCCGATTGCCGCGTATGCGCTCGTCAAGCCGCTGCGCGTCGTCGTGCCCGCGCTGGTTCCCGGCGTGTCGTGCCCGCGTGCCGACATCTGCACGGACGATGCCGCGAAGCTCGGCGCCGCGCAGCAGCTCTATCGCGACGGCGCCGCCCGCGCGGCGGCGGCCGTCGGCGGGTTCCGCGCCGCACCGCGCATCGTGTTCTGCGCGACGCGCGCGTGCGCCGATGCGTTCGGCCTCGGCACGCGCGCGGCGCTGACGCTCGGCGATTTCGGCATCGTGATCGCACCGCGCGGCTGGCAGACCTATTTTCTCGCGCACGAGCTGATCCATCACCGTCAGGCCGAGGTACTGGGCAACCTGGCCGTCGTGACCAAGCCGCGCTGGCTGATCGAAGGGATGGCGTATTCGCTCAGCGACGATCCGCGCCATCCGCTCGCGCAACCGTTCGAGGCTTGGCGCACGCGGTTTGCCGCGTGGAATGCGGCGCGCGGTGCGCAGCCGCTGTGGGATGCCGCGCGGGCGATCGAATAGCGCGGCAGCGGCGAGCGCGCTGCGTCGAAGGGTGCGCCGTTACGCCGACGTCACCGGATCGCCGCGTCGGCCGGTCAGCGCGTCCCGCCCCGCGTCGAGGATCTCGTCGGCCAGCGCGGGATCGCTGCCGGCGATCGCGCGGGACAGCACGAGCGCACCGACCATCTGGCTGAAGACCGCCAGCGCGTCGCGACGCGTCTGCTCCGGCGTGGCGCCGTCGGTCGCCACCATCCGTTCCAGTCGATCGAGATACGCGGCGAGCCCGTGCGCGTAGCAGGCGCGCGCCGTCTCGGTCAGCCGCGGCGCATCGCCCGCGAAGCCGGACAGCGGGCAGCCGGCCTCGAGGTTGTCGCGATGCGCGGGTGACAGATACGCGGCCACCTGCGCGTCGAGGCTGCCGGCATTCGGCGAATCCGCGCGGTCGTGCATCGCCTTTTCCATCACTTCGGCGACCAGCGCGTCTTTCGACTTGAAGTGATTGTAGAAGCCGCCTTGCGTGAAGCCGGCTTCCTTCATCAGCTCCGTCAGCCCCACGGCGTCCACGCCGCGCACGCGGAACAACCGTTCGGCGGCCGCGACGATCGCGCTTCGGTTCTCGGCAGCCTGCTGTCTGGATACGCCCATCGATCTCTCCCTGATTGTTGCCGATCGCGTCGATTGAAAAACACGATGGTGATCGCCATTGACATACCCGCGTAGCGCGAACACAATGCACCGCAAAGACAATGGTGATCGACATTGACATCGAGTGTAGCCGACTTGGCGGGCAACACAAAGCCAAGCCGGGCGCGGATGGCAATCGGTCGGCGTCTTTAACGTCGCGGGCAACAACCGGCAGCGAGCGGCTCGGTACGCGATGGCAACCTCGTTTTCCACCGGATCTCATGCGCGCGGCGAGCCGGCGTGCAGGCGATTCATCATGCGAAAGGAACGATCATGAAGATCGAAGGTGCAGTCGTTTTCGTGACGGGCGCGAACCGCGGGCTGGGGCTCGAATTCGCGAAGCAGGCGCTCGCCAGGGGCGCGCGCAAGGTCTATGCGGCGGCGCGCGACCCGGCCACCGTGACGCTGCCGGGCGTCGTGCCCGTGAAGCTCGACGTGACCGATCCGGCGGCGGTCGCGGCGGCGGCCGATGCGGCGCGCGACGTCACGCTGCTGATCAACAACGCCGGCATCGCGCGGCTCGGCAGCCTGACGGACGACGGCGCGCCCGACGCGCTGCGCGATCACTTCGAAACCAACGTGTTCGGGATGCTCGCGATGTCGCGGGCGTTTGCGGGAACCCTGGCGGCCCACGGCGGCGGCGCGATCCTCAATATCCTGTCGGTCGCGAGCTGGGTGAACCGGCCGATCCTGTCGGGCTACGGCGTATCGAAATCGGCCGCATGGGCGTTGACCAACGGACTGCGCCACTCGCTGCGCGAGCAGCGCACGCAGGTCGTCGGGCTGCACGCCGGTTTCATCGATACCGACCTGACGGCCGGCCTCGACGTGCCGAAGGCCACGCCGGCCGACGTCGTGCGCCAGGCGTACGACGCCATCGAGGCGGGAGCGGAGGAAGTGTCGACCGACGAGTTCACGCGGCAGGTGAAGGCCACGTTGTCGTCGGGCGTCTATCTGGAAGAGCCGGCGCCGCGTTGACGGCGCCGGTCATGCGCATCCGCCGCCCGCGCGGTGAGCGCGGCGGCGGCGGTCGACGCGTCAGACCGTCGTGTCGATGATGCCCGGGATCTTCACGTCCGGGTTCACGTCCGCGTCGTAGTCGACGCCGGCGATCTCGAAGCCGAACAGGCGCAGGAACTCGGTCTTGTAGCCCGCGAAGTCCGTCATCTCGTACAGGTTCTCGTTCGTGACCTTGTCCCACATCGCGACGACTTGGTTCTGCACTTGCGGATCGAGTTCCTTGTAGTCCGCGCGCAGGCGGCCTTCTTCGTCGACGTGCGGCGTCGCGCCGTACAGGCTGTCCTTCAGGAGCCCGTACACCTGCTCGATGCAGCCTTCGTGCGTGCCCTTTTCCTTCATCACCTTGAACAGCAGCGACAGGTACAGCGGCATCATCGGGATCGCCGAGCTGGCCTGCGTGACGACGGCCTTCAGCACCGACACGCGCGCATCGCCGCCGTGCGCGGCCAGCTTGTCGCGGATCGACAGCACCTTCTTGTCGAGATCCTTCTTCGCTTCGCCGATCGAGCCGTTCCAGTAGATGTCGTGCGTGATCTGCTCGCCGAGGTACGTGAACGCGGTGGTCTTCGCGCCGTCGGCCAGCACGCCGGCGTCGGCCAGCGCGTCGATCCACATCTGCCAGTCCTCGCCGCCCATCACCGCGACGGTGCCGTCGATCTCTTCCTGCGTCGCCGGTTCGAGCGAGACTTCGCGGATCACTTCCTTGTCGGTGTCGAGGCCGCGGAACGTGACGGCCTTGCCGACCGGCTTGAGCGTCGAGCTGATGGTTTCGCCCGTCTTCGGATGCGTGCGGCGCGGCGCCGCGAGGCTGTAGACGACCAGATCGACCTTGCCGAGATCCTGCTTGATGGTGTCGATCGTGACCTGCTTGACCTTGTCGGAGAACGCATCGCCGTTGATGCTGCGCGCATACAGCCCCTTTTCCGTGGCGAATTTCTCGAACGCGGCGCTGTTGTACCAGCCGGCCGTGCCCGGCTTCGTCTCGCTGCCGGCACGCTCGAAGAACACGCCGAGCGTGTCCGCGCCCGAGCCGAATGCGGCCGAGATCCGGGCGGCGAGGCCGTAGCCGGTCGACGCGCCGATCACGAGCACCTTTTTCGGGCCATTGGCGATCGGGCCGTGCGAAGTCACGTAGTCGATCTGTTCCTTGACGTTGGCTTCGCAGCCGACGGGATGAGTCGTCACGCAGATGAAGCCACGCACGCGCGGTTTGATGATCATGGAAACCTCTGTCTATCTATCGGAAAGGCGGGGACGGCCTGAAATCGGAAAAATCCCGCGCATTGTAAAGGAAGCGGCTGATCGCGGGCGGGCGCGGCCGGAAGCTGCCGGACCGCCCGGATATTTCTCTCTTGACAGAAATAACTGAAAAAACTAAATTCCCCACCATGGAACTCACACCGATTGCCGAACGATTCATTCTCCACTGGGGCGAAATGGGCTCGCGGTGGGGCGTCAACCGCACCGTCTCGCAGATTCACGCGCTGCTCTACCTGGCCGGAAGGCCGGTGGCCGCCGACGAGATCACCGAGACGCTCAACGTCGCGCGCTCCAACGTCAGCACGAGCCTGAAGGAGCTGCAGGCGTGGCGGCTCGCGAAGGTCGTGCACGTGCTCGGCGATCGCCGCGACCACTTCGAGACGTCGACCGACATTTGGGAACTGTTCAAGCTGATCGTCGAAGGGCGGCGGCAGCGCGAGATCGAGCCGACGCTCACGGTGCTGCGCGATTGCCTGACGAATCCGGAGATCGCGAACGAGAGCCGCGGGACCGAACAGCGCATTCGCGACACGCTGCAGTTCGTCGAGACGCTCACGACCTGGTCGGACGAGATGTTGCGGCTCAAGCCCGATACGCTGATGAAGGCGCTGGGCATCGGCGCGAAGATCAGCCAGACGGTCAGGCGCAAGCCGTCGAAGTAAGCGGTAACGGGAGAGCGGGCACGCAGCCCGCTTTTTTCGGGGTTGTTATTTCTGTCTGTACAGAAATAACTGTAAATAAAGGATGGATATGAACGCAGCCTTGCCGTCGACCTGTCAGCCCGAGCGCACCGGCGCACCGGGCATGACCGTGCTCGTCTGCGGCGCGAACGGCTTCGTCGGGCGGGCTCTGTGCGCGCAGCTCGAAGCCGGCGGGCATCGCGTGCTGCGCGGCGTGCGTCACGCCGCCGGCCCGTACGACGTCGCGATCGACTTCGCGCGGGACGTCGATCCGCAAGCGTGGCTCGCGCGGCTGAACGGCGTCGACGTGGTGATCAACGCGGTCGGCATGCTGGCCGATCGACGCGGCGCGACGCTCGACGCCGTGCATCGCGCCGCGCCGTGCGCGCTCTTTACCGCGTGTTGCCGTGCGGGCGTGCGGCGCGTGATCCAGATTTCGGCGCTCGGCGTCGAGCGCGGCGATACGCGGTACTTCGCGAGCAAGCACGCGGCCGACCGTTTCCTGCAGACGCTGCCGATCGACTTCCGCATCGTGCGCCCCGCGCTCGTCTACGGGGCGGCCGGTGCGTCCGCGCGGTTTTTCCGGATGCTCGCGAGCCTGCCCGTGCACGGGTTGCCGGCGGGCGGCCATCAGCGGTTGCGCCCCGTGCATGTCGACGATCTTGCCGAAGTCGTCGCGCGGCTCGTCGCGCTGGCGGGCGATTCGCCGGCGACGGGCAGCCGCGTGATCGACGTGGTCGGCGGTGACGAAGTCGAATACCGCGAGATGCTGGCCGGCTACCGTGCCGCGCTCGGATTTCCGCCGGCGGCGTGCGTGACGCTGCCCGGCGCGCTGGTCGGCGCGGCGGCCGCACTGTTCGGCGCGTGGCCGGGGGCGATGCTGACGCGCGACACGTGGACGATGCTGCGCGCCGGCAACACCGGCGATCCGGCGGCCACCGCGGCGGTGCTGGGCCGGCCGCCGCGCGGCATCGGCAGTTTCATCGGCGCGGATGCCGCCACGCTGCGCCGCGACGCGCTCGCGATGTGGCGACGCCCGTTGCTGCTCGGCGCGCTCGCGATCGTGTGGATCTGGACGGCGATCGCCAGCGCATTCATCCATCCACTGCACGCGAGCCTCGCGCTGCTGGCGCCCGCGCACGTCACGGGGCTGCCCGCGCTGATCGCGCTCTACGCGGCCAGCACGCTGGACTTCGCGTTCGGCATCGCGACCGTCGTCGCGCCGTCGCGGCGCCTGTGGGTCGCGCAAGCGGCGCTGATCGTCGCGTATTCGGCGGTCATCGCGGTCACGATGCCCGGCCTGCTGGCCGAACCGTTCGGCCCCGTGCTGAAGAACGTGCCGATTCTCGCGATCCTGTTGATCCTGTTTTCAGAAGAAGAACACGCATGAATACCTATCTCGTCGTCAAGGCGCTTCACATCCTGTCGTCGGTGCTGCTGGTCGGTACGGGCTTCGGCACCGCGTTCTACCTGTTCTTCGCGAACCGCACGCGATCGGTGCCCGCGATCGCGGCCGTGTCGCGGCTCGTGGTGCGCGCGGACTGGTGGTTCACGACGCCGGCCGTGATCTTCCAGCCGGCGTCCGGGCTGTGGCTCGCGCACACGGCCGGCTGGCCGTGGCATGCGCCGTGGCTGCTCGCGTCGATCGTGCTGTACGCGGTCGCCGGGGCGTGCTGGCTGCCGGTCGTGTGGCTGCAGCTCGAACTCGCATCGATGGCGAAGCTCGCGCACGCGAACGGCGACGCCGCGTTGCCGGAGCGCTACTGGCGCTATGCGAAGCGCTGGGAACGGCTCGGTTATCCGGCCTTTTTCGCGATGCTGACCGTCTACTTCCTGATGGTGGTCAAGCCGATGTAAGTCCGTGGCCGTCGCGCGGTGTGGCGGCGTATGCGGGAAAGCAGGCCATCGATCGATTCATGATCCTGGCGATAACGATAAGGAGTGCAAAGCATGGGTTCGAGTGAATTGGTTCTGTACTTCGACGGACGATGTCCGCTATGTGTCGCTGAAATCCGGCGTCTCGGCGCTCGCGACACGCGACACCGGCTGGCGTTCGTCGATATCGCCGGGCCGGGTTTCGATCCGGCGCCGCTCGGCGTCGACCTGCCCGCGTTGAATCGCGAACTGCATGCGCGCCTGCCCGACGGACGCATGCTGACCGGCATCGACAGCATCGTCGCGGCGTATGCGCTGGTCGGGCGCCGCGGGCGAGTCTGGCTGCTTCGCATGCCGGCGATGCGTGCCGGGTTCGCGTTGCTGTATCGCCGCCTGGCGCGCAATCGGCATGCCGTGTCGCACTGGCTCGGATATCGCTCGCAAGCCTGCAGCGAAGGCGGCGCGTGCAGCATCGGCCGGGATTCCGATAGTGCAGCAGCGAATCGCCCGCCGCGCGATACCCCGCGCCGTATCGTCGTGAGCTGGATGTACGCAGCGGCGCTCGTTCACCTGCTCGTCGGCGTGGTGATGCCGTGGATTGCCGGCGCATCGTGGCTCGACGCGTATCACCGGGAGATCGAGCGGCATTTCTGGACGGGAACCGCACCCGAGGCCGCGCGTGTCCAGCAGGTGTGGTGGTTGTCGCTGATCGCCGCGACGGTGCAATGCGCGGCGGTCTGGATGCTCGCGCTCGTCCATCTCGGCAACCGCTTGCGGAAGCGGGAAGCGTGGGGCTGGTTGCTGGCCGGCCTGTTGATCTGGGCGCCGCAGGACATGCTGTTGTCGTGGCAGGCGCAGGTGTGGGGTCACGTGGCGATCGACGTTGCCGCGCTCGTCGCGATGGTGCCGCCGCTGGCCTGGCTGTGGAGGAGGGATACCGCATGAACACGTTGCCGGCTTTCGACTGGGCGCTCAACCTGCTGATCGTGCAGGGCGCGATGGGCGCATTCGATACGCTTTATCACCACGAACTCACGCAGGACCTGCCGCACCGCCCGCGTGCGCGGCTCGAGCTGGCGATTCATGCGGTGCGGTCCGTGCTGTACGGGCTCGTGTTCGCATCGATCGCGAACGTCGCGTTTCACGGCGCGTGGGTCGCGGCCGTCGCGGCGGTCGTGCTCGTCGAAGTGGGGCTGACGTTGTGGGATTTCGTCGTCGAGGACCGGAGCCGCAAGCTGCCGGCGACCGAGCGCGTGCTGCACACGCTGCTGGCCGTCAACGGCGGCGCGTTGTTCGGGATGGTCGCGATGCAGCTGTCCGCGTGGGCGCACGAGCCGACCGCGCTGCAGCCGATCGATCCCGGCTGGCGCGGCTGGCTGCTCAGCCTGTTTGCCGTCGGCGTGACGGTGTCGGGCGTGCGCGACGGGATCGCCGCGTGCCGCGTCGCGCCGCGCGCGCCGGCCGCCAACCCGTTCGCCGGGCAGCGGCCCGGCAACGTGCTGGTCACCGGCGGGACCGGCTTCATCGGCGAAACGCTGGTGAACCAGTTGCTCGACGCAGGACATACGGTCACGTTGCTGGCGCGCGATCCGCTGTGCGCCGCCTACCTGTTTCAGGGGCGCGTGCGCAGCGTGACGTCCGTCGAACAGTTGCAGCCGCACGCGCGCTTCGACACGGTGATCAATCTCGCCGGCGCGCCGGTGCTGGGTGCACGCTGGAGCAAGCGCCGGCAGGCGCTGCTGCTCGCCAGCCGCGTCGGCGTCACGCAGGCGCTGATGCGCTGGGTCGAAACCGCCGAGGCCAAGCCGCGCACGTGGATCCAGGCGTCCGCGATCGGCTACTACGGCGTGCGGCCGGGCGACGAACGGCTCGACGAGCGTAGCGGCGCCGGCACCGGCTTCATGTCGGCGCTGTGCCGGCAGTGGGAGGCGGCCGCCGCGCCGCTCGCACGCCACGGCGTGCGTGCGGTGGTGCTGCGACTAGGCGTCGTGTTCGGCCCGGGCGGCGCGTTGCGCCCGATGCTGCTGCCGCATTACTTCGGGCTGGGCGGCCGATTCGGCGACGGCGCGCAAGTGCTGAGCTGGATTCACCGCGACGACGTGCTGCGGATCGTGGCGCGCGCGATGTCGCAGGCGGGCATGCACGGCGTCTACAACGCGGTCGCACCGGTGCCGCTGACCCAGCGCGCGTTCGTGCAGATCGTGTCGAAGGTGCTGCGCCGCCGCGCGTGGCTGCACGTGCCGGCCGCGCCGCTGCGCGCCGCGATGGGCGAGATGGCCGAGCTGCTGCTGGACGGGCAGCGCGTAGTGCCCGCACGGCTGCATCAGGACGGATTCATGTTCCGATTCCCGACGGCCGAGCATGCGCTGCGCGACCTGACGAATCGGCCGCACACCGATTTCGCGCACGCGGCCTGCCGTTTTCCGCGAGGTCGTGTATAAATTCGGCGTGAATGCGTTCGGCGCGTGTCGCGCGCCCCGAATGCTCCGCACCCGACCTCACAAGGAGACTGCATGCTGCGCATCCTCGGCAAGATTCCGTCCATCAACGTCCGCAAGGTGCTGTGGCTGTGCACCGAACTGAACCTGCCGTTCGAACAGGAGGACTGGGGCGCGGGCTTTCGCACGACCCACGATCCGGCCTATCTCGCGCTGAATCCGAACGCGCTCGTGCCCGCCATCAAGGATGACGACTTCGTGCTTTGGGAATCGAACACGATCATCCGCTACCTCGCGAACCGCTACGGCGGCGATGCGCTGTATCCGGCCGAGCCGCAGGCGCGTGCACGGGTCGACCAGTGGATCGACTGGCAGGGCGCGGATCTGAACCGCTCGTGGGTCGGCGCTTTCCTCGGCCTCGTGCGCAAATCGCCCGATCACCAGGATCCGGACGGCATCGCGCAGTCGATCGCGGGCTGGACGAAGCACATGCACGTGCTGAATGCGCAACTCGACAAGACCGGCGCGTACGTGGCCGGCAACACCTTCACGCTCGCGGATATCCCGATCGGCCTGTCGGTGAACCGCTGGTTCGGCACGCCGTTCGAGCATCCCGAATTGCCGGCGGTGTCGCGCTATATCGAACGTCTCGCGACGCGCGAAGGTTTCAAGCAATACGGCGGCAGCGCGAATCCGTAATGCTGTGCCCGTAGCGCGTGATGCGGCGGCGCCGTCGCGGGCGGCGCTTCATCGCATCCGGCGGGCGCCGGCCCGTCGTCACGCACCGGGCGCCGGCACCGCGTCGAGCACGCGCGCGAGAAACGCCTCGTGATTCCACGCGGCTTCCGGCCGCGACAGCCCGAGCCGCACGACCACCAGCTGACGGCTCGGCACCACGCTCACGAACTGGCCTTCGTGGCCGACCGCATGAAACGCGTCGGCCGGCATCGCGCGTGCGTGCGGATCGCGATCGTTGAACGGCTCCGGCACCTTGACCCACAGCTGCGCGCCGAATTCCTGCCGCGACGATTGCGGCGTCGCGCGCGTCAGGTAGCGCACCCACCCTTCCGGCAGCAGCCGCTGCCCGTTCCACACGCCGTCCTGCAGCAGCAGCTGGCCGAAGCGCGCCCAGTCGCGTGCGCTCGCATACATGTACGACGCGCTGACGAGCGTGCCGGACGCGTCGGGCTCGAACACCGCGCTGCGCATCCCGAGCGGCGCGAACAGCGCGCGGCGCGGCAACGCGAGGTAGTCGCCGGCGTTGCCGCCCAGCGCCTCGCGCATCACGCGCGCGACGATCGCGCTCGTGCCGCTCGAGTACGACCATTGCGTGCCGGGCGTCGCGACCAGCGGCTTCGCCGACGCGAACCGCGCGGTATCGGGCTGCGTGAACAGCATCACCGCGACGTCGGACAGCGGGTCGTCGTAGTCCTCGTTGAATTGCAGGCCGCTCGTCATCCGCAGCAGCTCGTCGAGCGTGATGGCCGCGCGCGGATCGCCGCTGCCGCGCCATTCGGGCAGCAGCGCCGACGCGTCCGGCGACAGCTTGTGCTGCGCGACCAGCGTGCCGACCAGCGCGGCCGTGACGGTCTTCGTCATCGACCAGCCGGGCAGCGGCGTGTCGGCCGTGAAGCCGGGCGCATAGCGTTCGGCGATCACCTGGCCGCGCCACATCACGACGACCGCGCGCGTGCGGCGCGGCCGCGCCGGATCGGGTTCGTCGAACGCGCGGTCGATGGCGGTCTGCAACAGGTGTGCGTCGATGCCGGCGGGCGGTGTGGCCGGTGCGGGCGGATCGGGTTGCGCGGGCGCTGGATCGGGGAGGGGCGGCAACCCGGCGGGCAAGGTGGCCGCCGCCGAGCCGGTCGGGGACCCGACCGCGAGCGTGCAGCCGAGCCCGGGCCGGAAGTCGGCTTCGCGTTCGGCGAAGCCGGCGAACGTCGCCACCGCGCGATGATGGTCGGGATCGAGCGACGGGCGCACCAGTTTCAGCAGCGGATGGACGCCGGCCATGATGTCGACGTCGATCACGGACGCGGCCGGGCGCCCCGACACGAACACGCCGGAACACAGCGCCTTCGCCGCATAGCCGGTCGCGATCGGCGCGAGCCGGTACAGCATGTAGGCCGTGTAGCCGATCGCGGCAACGAGCGCGAGCGCGACACCGCGCAGCATCAGTTTCTTGAGGGGGATCGTCATGCGCGAGCGTCCTCGGTGGCGTGCCGGCCGGCAACGATCCGGCAGTGTCGCAGGTTCGGGCGACGCGTTGCAATCGCCGCCGCGTGACGCGCGATGACGGCCGCATGCGTGCGCGCTGCCGCGTGCCGACGGGGCGGCCGGCGGCGCGCGTCGGGGCGAGTTGATATCGGGCCGGCCATCGGCCGATAATCGTCCGGCATTGCTCTCCCAGTCCCATTGTCCAACCGAGATCGGAAAACGCCATGTCCTACGACAACAACAACCCGTTCGCCAAAATCCTGCGCGGCGAACTGCCGTGCGTGAAGGTCGCCGAAGACGACGCGACGCTCGCGATCATGGACCTGATGCCGCAGGCCGACGGCCACGTGCTCGTGATCCCGAAGGAGCCGGCCGCGCAGATCTTCGAGCTGTCCGGCGACGCGGCCGCGGCCGGCATCCGCATGACGCAGCGCGTCGCGGCGGCGGTGCGCGCGGCGCTCGAGCCGGACGGCGTGTTCATCGGCCAGTTCAACGGCGCGGCAGCCGGGCAGACGGTCCCGCATGTCCATTTCCACGTGATTCCGCGCTGGGAGGGCGCCGAGCTGCGGATGCATGCGCGCGACGTCGCCGACGCGGCGACGCTCGAAGCGCTCGCGCAGCGCATCCGGGCCCGCTTCGTGTAACAGCGTGATCGCCCTCGGCGCGGCGGCCGCCCACTGGCGGGCCGCTGCGCCGACCGGGCCTGTTTCAGCGGTCACACGAGGTAACACGTGTAACCGCCCGGGAAACTCGGCCGGCCAGGCGCGGCGCTAGACTCCGCGCATTGTTTCATCGAGCGACAGGAAGGGCGGATCGCCTCTTCGTGCCGGCCGCCGCGTGGTGCGGCGGCGCGGCCTTCGCGAGGTGCCATGCGTCTTTCGCGCCGGGAATCGAGCCATGTCCAGACTTCTCATCACGCTTGCCCTGATCGGCGGCCTGTCCGGCTGCTACGTCGCGCCGCCGTACGGCTACGCGCCCGCGCCGGCCTACTACGGTTACGGCTATGCGCCCGCGTATTACGCGCCGCCGGTGAGCGTCGGCATCGGCGGCAACTTCCGCATCCGCTGATCCGGCTTCGGGCCCTGGCTCGGGGCCCCGGCCGCACCGGCCCGGTCGGCCGCCGTTAGCCGGACGATGCGCGCGAATTCGCGCGCCGCATGAAGGGGGCGCACGGCGCCCGGGGTGCGCGGTTCCTATACTTCACAGGAAAGCGCATCCTCGCGAGGCCGTCATGACAGTTACCCCCAAGGTCGTCGTCCTGTCGGGCGTCGCCACGCTCGTCTATCTCGGGCTCGCCGTACTCGGCAGCGGCGGGTTCGCTGCGTTCTTCTCGCATCCTCAGTCAACCGTCGTGGCGATCGCGACACTCGCGATGGCCGTCGCCGCCCTGTTCACCGAAGGCAACCTGAGCAGCGGCGAACGCGAGAACCGCGACAACCGCTGGGTGCTCGCGGCGTTCGCGGTGAGCGGCTTCCTGCTCGCATACCTGCCGGCGCTGACCGACCGCCTCGACATCTGGACCTTCGGTGGCGACACGGTGCGCTGGATCGGCGTCGGGCTGTACCTCGTGGGCGGCGTGCTGCGCATATGGCCCGTATTCGTGCTCGGCAAGCGCTTCAGTGGGCTCGTCGCGATCCAGCCGGGCCATACGCTCGTGACCGGCGGCATCTACAGCCGCATCCGCAATCCGAGCTATCTCGGCCTGGTCGTCAATTCGCTCGGCTGGGCGCTGGTGTTCCGCTCGAGCGTCGGCGTGCTGCTGGTCGTGCTGACGCTCGTGCCGCTCGTCGCGCGAATCCGTTCGGAGGAGGCATTGCTGCGTTCGCAATTCGGCGCCGAATACGACGCGTATTGCGCGCGGACGTGGCGGTTGCTGCCCGGCGTGTACTGACCCCGTCATCTTTTCCCCGACCGTCGTCCGGATGCCCGTTACCGGCGTGTGCAGATGTGTTGCCACGTGTGTCTCGAACGTGCGATCGCGTGCATGACCGGCGTGCCGCAACGTGGGGTCGGACCGATGCGGGAGCCAATGCCGGCAAGGGTTTCAGCCGGATTCGACGGCCCCGTTGAATGTCTGTGATTCGTAAACAACTTGTTACCACAATGTCCACGGCAAGGATGCGGGACCGGTGCTATTCTTCGCCGCAAGCTCATTGAAATGAATTGGTCCGCGGTTCGGCACAATGCCTGGCCCGACGTCGATCGATTCAGATCGTCGTACCGAGCGGACCTCGATAACCAGAATTGCGAACAAGGAAGAATACGGGAATGTGGAAGAAAATCGCCCCCGCTCTCGTCGTCGCCGCGTTGACCGGCGCGACTGCACTGCCGGCAATGGCCGGTGACTTGAACAACGCGCTCGGCGGCGCGCTCGGCGGGGTTGCCGGCGCAGCGGTCGGCGGCGCGGTCGGCGGCAGCACGGGCTCCGTCATCGGCGGCGCGATCGGCGGCGGCGCCGGCGGCGCGGTGACGTCGAACCGTCGCGAGCGCACCGGCGCGATCATCGGCGGCGCCCTCGGCGGCGGCGCGGGTACCGCGGCCGGCAACGCGATGGGCGGCCGCACGGGCGGCCTGCTGGGCGCGGCGGTCGGCGGCGGCGCCGGCGCGGCGCTCGGCGGCAACATGTCGCGCAGCTCGTACGATCGCGATCACGGCGACCGCGGCTACCGTCACCGCAAGCACCGTCACCACCGCGACTGGGACTGATCGCCGCTGGCGCGGCACGGTGCGCGATCCGCGCACCGGCGCGCCGACGGCGTCGGGACTTCGACGCGAACCTCAGCCCGGCAGCCTGCCGGGCCGCTTCGCCGGCCAGACCGGTGATGCGCCTCCGGCTTCAATCAGCCACTGCCATGGGCCCGATCGACGGGCCGGCCATCCTCCTCCCGCCGTCTCCCCATTTCGTTTGTCGACGACATCGCGTCCCGCGCATGAATGTGCCCGGACGGGATGGGCCGAATGTCCTCTGCTTTCCGTTCGCCGCGTCGGCTCGTTCCAGCCTGACGTGAGCGTATCCCGCGACCCTGCTGCAGCGATCCGCTGTCGCGCGCTTGTCGATCGCCCTCGATCCGCTTAACGGGACGTGTTGAATTGCGCATGGGTACGCCGTATTGCCGGGTACGGACGCATCGCGCGCACCGCGCAACCGTCAGGATTTCCCTGATGGTCGGCATGCCCCGCAACGCCTCCCGACCGCGCGTCGCGGGCGGCGGCGGGTAGTGGGAAATCGAATGGATGTCATCGCAACATTTAATTGGTCGATCGAGATCGACTTCGCTATCGTCGGCGATGCTCGCGTACGGAGTCGAACCGTGCCGCTGTCCGCGCCTCGCCGCATGATCGCGAGCGCCGCGGCCCGGCCGCCGGCCCGCCGCGTCCGATGAACCGGACGGACCCGACGCGAAGCCTGGCCGACCGACCGAAGGCGCATGCGCCTTCAAGCCACCCCGGCAACGATGTCCCGCCCCGCATGCGTGCCCCACGCGCATGCGGACCGCCCGATGCCGTTTGCGCCCGGGGCCGGACCAACCCATTGCCTGGATGCAATATGTCTAAGACAACGTATTACGCGCCGCATGGCGGCCACCCGCCGCAGACGGATCTGCTGACCGATCGCGCGATGTTCACCGAGGCGTACGCGGTGATCCCGAAGGGTGTGATGCGCGACATCGTCACGAGCTGGCTGCCGTTCTGGACCCACACGCGCCTGTGGGTGATCGCGCGCCCGCTGTCGGGTTTCGCGGAAACCTTCTCGCAGTACATCGTCGAAGTGAATCCGGGCGGCGGCAGCGACAAGCCCGAGCAGGACAAGAACGCCGAAGCCGTGCTGTTCGTCGTCGAAGGCGAAGCCGAGCTGACGCTGCAGGGCCAGAAGCACACGCTGAAGCCGGGTGGCTATGCGTTCATCCCGCCGGGCGCGGACTGGACGCTGCACAACGTCAGCGATGCCGCGGTGCGTTTCCACTGGGTGCGCAAGCACTATCAGGCGGTCGACGGCATTCCGTTGCCGGAAGCGTTCGTGACCAACGAGCAGGACGTCGAGCCGATCCCGATGCCAGGCACCAACGGCGCATGGGTGACGACGCGCTTCGTCGACATGAGCGACATGCGTCACGACATGCACGTGAACATCGTGACGTTCGAGCCGGGCGGCGTGATTCCGTTCGCTGAAACGCATGTGATGGAGCATGGCCTGTACGTGCTGGAAGGCAAGGCTGTCTATCGCCTGAACCAGGACTGGGTCGAGGTGGAAGCCGGCGACTTCATGTGGCTGCGCGCGTTCTGCCCGCAGGCTTGCTATTCGGGTGGGCCTGGCCGGTTCCGTTATCTGCTGTACAAGGATGTGAACCGTCACATGAACCTGACGCTGAACCCGGCGCGCTGAAGCGTCGCGCAAGTCGGATATGAAAACCCGCTGGTGTGAGCCGGCGGGTTTTTTTTCGGGTTCCGCGCGGGTTTCCTTGGATGTCGGGTGGCGACCCGGAACGGCCCTTCAGATTTATCCAAAGCGGCCAATCGTTGCGACCTGCGGCGGGATTTTATAGCCACGCTCGACGAGTATCTTGGCCTCGGCGCGACTGCGGAATCATTCCCGATTAAATCGCTTCTCCCGCAGGGTGCCGTTGGAACCTTCAACGGAGTCGTTCTGCCAAGGGCGGCAAGAACGGACACAGCGTGTACGATCTGGTCTTCAAGAAAACCATCCAAGGAGAGAGGAATGAATCCGGAACAGGCCCGAGCCGAAGAAACCGAGGCGATGGAGCGCATGGTGGCCGCCACGCTGCGCGTGCAGAGTACGTTCGCCTCGATGCAGAAGCAATTTCCGCCGCAAGGCAGCGGCGAGCCTTCGCCGTTCGCGCTGCAAACCTTTGATGCTGCCCTGCAGGAACTTGAAGACGCACAGGCCGCGTTCGATGCGCTGCTGAACGATCTGATCGACGGTAACCGCTAAAGGCTACGCCCTTATCCGCACCGATTGTCGAGAACCTGTCCGCATTTTTGTGGGCGAGGCGGTTGAACAACAGGTTATCCACGCGCCTGCGTGAATCGCTCGCCGAACAGGATAGCAAACTGGTTCATCGCTGATTTCCAGTCGAAGGCGGCCCGCAC